>NZ_JBNCOG010000011.1:0-110864 GCF_051280745.1 Nocardioides ureilyticus
GGCGCGGGCGCCGGCCCGGCGGCCGCGCCGGCGGGCTGCCACGAGCCCGGCGGCTCCACCGGGGCCGACGGGGCCGACGGCTTGCGCCGGCCCGATCGGTTGAGCAGGAGGAGCGCCAGCAGGGCGACGACCGCGAGTGGCCACGGGAAGCCGAACACCCCCCACGAGTCCCCGACCACGGCGAGCAGCGCCACGACGCCGACCACGGTCAGCGCCACCGTGCGGGTCCGGTCGTCGAGGTGGAAGGGGGCGTCGGTGTCGTCGTCCTCGGGCACCAGCAGCCAGACGGCGCCGTAGAGGACCAGGCCCGCACCGCCGAAGAAGACGAGCACGACGAAGACCACCCGCAGGAGGACGGGGTCGACGTCGAGGTGGCGAGCCAGGCCACCGGCGACGCCGGCGACCTTCCGGTCGGTGGTGCTGCGGCGGAGGCGGCCGAGGTCGCGGACCTCGTCGCGTCCGACGCGGGGTCCGTCGTGGTCCGGCCCGGGGCCGCGCGCGGCGTCGGGCTCGGCAGGGGCGTCTGGTGGTGTGGTGCTCACGGTCCCCAGCCTGCCGCCGGGGGGACGCCCTGACCATCGGGGAGACCCCTGACCGGCGTCCCCGAGGCCCGCCGGCGTCCCCCGGTCGTCACTCAGGGTCGCGCCGGGGGTCAGCCCCGGTGCTGCGGCGGCCGCCGGGTGCGACGATGGGTGGGAGATGAGTGCCCAGACCGCCACGCAGTCGGACGACGACGTCCGCCGCGCCTACCGCGACACCACCGAGCCGGTCGTCGGCGGCGTGGCCGCGGGCCTCGCCCGCCACCTCGCGGTGCCGGCCATGTGGGTGCGCGCCGCCTTCCTGCTGACCACGACCTTCGGTGGCCTCGGCGTGGTGCTCTACGCGGCCCTGTGGCTGGTGCTGCCCGCCGACACGAGGGTGGAGGTCCAGGCACCGGGCCTGGAGAGCGCCACCCGCACCGGTCGGCGTCCCGGCCGGGTCCGGCGCCTCGTCGACGTCGGGCCCGCCGTCGCGCTGGCGGCGCTCGGGCTCGGCGGACTGCTCACCGTGCAGGCCGCCCTGGGCAGCAGCGCGGTGCTGTGGCCCCTGGTGCTGGCCGGCGTCGGGGTCGCGCTGCTGTGGCGGCAAGCCGACGAGGTGCAGCGGGAGCGCTGGCTGGACCGGACCGGCCGGGCCGGCCCGGTGCGGATGGTGGTCGGGAGCGGCGGGTGGGCGTCGTACCTGCGGGTCTGCCTGGGCCTCGCGCTGGTCATCTCGGCGTACTTCGTCGTCGGGTTCGGCAGCGGGTCGCTGGAGCAGGCCCGCGGCGCGCTGGTCGCCGTCGGGCTCGGCGTGCTCGGCATCGCGCTCGTGGCGGGCCCGTTCGTGGTCCGCCTGGCGGCCGACCTGGCCTCCGAGCGCGCCGAGCGGGTGCGGACCCAGGAGCGGGCGGACGTCGCGGCCCACCTGCACGACTCCGTGCTGCAGACGCTGGCGCTCATCCAGAAGAACGCCGCCGACCCGGGCATCGTGGCGCGGCTCGCGCGGGCGCAGGAGAGGGACCTCCGCGGGTGGCTCTACTCGCAGGGCCCGGCCGACGAGCAGACCCTCGCCTCGGCGCTGCGAGGCGTCGCCGCCGAGATCGAGGACGCGCACGGGGTGTCCGTCGAGGTGGTCACGGTCGGCGACTGTCCCGTCACCGGCTCCCGGAGCGCGCTCGTGGCAGCGACCCGGGAGGCGGTGACCAACGCGGCCAAGCACGCGGGGACCGGCCACGTCGACGTGTACGCCGAGGTGTCGGCCGGCGCGGTCGACGTCTTCGTGCGCGACCGCGGCCGGGGCTTCGACCCGGAGCAGACGCCGACGGACCGGCACGGCGTCCGGCACAGCATCGTGGGGCGCATGGAGCGGCACCACGGATCGGCCGAGATCCGGTCCCGGGCCGGTGAGGGGACGGAGGTGCGGCTGCACCTGCCGCGACAGGAGGAGAAGGATGGTTGACCAGCCGTCGGCGGCCGAGCCCGCCGGGACCGTCAGCGTCGTGGTCGTCGACGACCACGCGATGTTCCGCCGCGGGGTCCGCGCGGAGCTCGAGGGGGTGGGTGCGGGCGTGGTCGACGTCGTGGCGGAGGCCGCCGACGTCGACGAGGCGGTCGCGGCGATCTCGTCGTACGGCCCGGACGTCGTGCTCCTCGACGTCCACCTCCCGGGTGGCGGCGGTGTCGAGGTGATGCGGCGGGTCGCGTCGTCCCCGACCATCGGGTCGTCGGGGTCGCCGAGGTTCCTGGCGCTGTCGGTCAGCGACGCCGCCGAGGACGTCATCGGCACCATCCGCGGCGGTGCCCGCGGCTACGTCACGAAGACGATCACCGGGCCCGAGCTGGTCGCCGCGATCGGCCGGGTGGCCGAGGGCGACGCGGTCTTCTCGCCCCGGCTCGCGGGCTTCGTCCTCGACGCGTTCTCCGGCTCCATCGAGGTCGCCGCGGTCGACGAGGACCTCGACCGGCTCACGGAGCGCGAGCGCGAGGTGATGCGGCTGATCGCGCGGGGGTACGCCTACAAGGAGGTGGCCAAGGAGCTGTTCATCTCGATCAAGACCGTCGAGACGCACATGTCCAGCGTGCTGCGGAAGCTGCAGCTGTCCTCACGCCACGAGCTGACCCGGTGGGCGTCGGACCGACGCCTGCTGTGAGCCGGTCGTTTCGCCCGTAGGGGGGAGGGGTATCTGCTCGTCACCCCACTCCCGGAACGAGGTCGGACGATGGCCCACGACACCATCGAGCACCAGCCGGCGGCGGACGACGAGCTCAAGCGCTCGATCACCGGACGCCAGCTCTTCTTCTACACCCTGGGCGACGTGCTCGGCTCGGGCATCTACGTGCTCATCGGGCTGGTGGCCGCGGCCGTCGGCGGTGCCTTCTGGATCGCCTTCGCGGTCGGCGTGACGATCGCGGCGATCACCGGCTCGGCGTACGCCGAGCTGGTGACCAAGTACCCCAAGGCGGCGGGCGCGGCCCTCTACGTCAACAAGGCGTTCGGCAACAAGGCACTGACCTTCCTGATCACCGTCTCCTTCCTGTCCGCGAGCTTCGCGGCGGCCGGCTCGTTGGCGAGCGGGTTCGCCGTCTACTTCGCCAGGCTGTGGGAGGGCCCCCCTGCGCTGGCGGTCACGCTGCTGTTCATCCTCGCGCTGACCATCGTGAACTTCATCGGCATCACGCAGTCCGTCGTGGTCAACATGCTGATGGCCTTCGTCGAGATCGTCGGACTGGTCATCGTGCTGGTGATCGGGATCTGGCACATCGCCGAGGGCAACGCGGAGTTCGGCACCCTGACCGAGTTCGACACCGGCGGCGACCACTGGTCGCTCGCCATCCTGGCGGGCGTCGCGCTGTCGTTCTTCGCGATGACCGGGTTCGAGAACACCGCGAACGTCGCCGAGGAGACGGTCGACCCGCAGCGCTCGTTCCCGCGGTCGCTCATCGGCGGCATGGCGGTCGCGGGCGTGATCTACGTGCTCGTCTCCGTTGCGGCGGCCCTCACGGTCCCCACGGACCGGCTCGCCGACTCGGATGCGGCGCTCCTCGAGGTGGTCGAGGCCGGGATCCTGCCCGTCGACACCGGCCTCATGAGCATCCTCTTCGCCGTCATCGCGATGATCGCGATCACCAACACCACGCTCGTCGCCGTGGTGACCCAGCCCCGCATCCTCTACGGCATGGCCAACGAGGACGTCGTCCCCGGCGTCTTCGCCAAGATCCACGCCACCCGGCGCAGCCCCTGGGTCGGTCTGCTCTTCAGCGGTCTCGTCGTCGGGCTGCTGTTGGTCGTCGGGACCTACGCGCCAGAGGTCCAGGACACACCACTGGTCGAGCGGCTCGCGTTGGTGACCGTGCTCTTCCTCCTCTTCATCTACGCGCTCGTCATCGTCGCGTGCCTCAAGCTCCGAGGGCAGGACGAGACCGAGCGCACCTTCCGTGCCAGCACCCCGCTGCTCCTCCTCGGGCTGGTCGGCAACATCGCGATCCTCGCGTGGTCGGTCTACGACGACCCGACGTCGCTGCTGTGGTGCGCCGGCCTGGTCGCGGTCGGCCTGGTGCTCTTCCTGCTCGAGTACTTCTTCGGCCAGCAGGACCGGCCGGAGGGCGCCGAGCGCGGCGACCCGAGCCTGAAGTCCTGAGCGAGGCCGGGGTGCTCTAGGGTCCGGCCATGGACACCGTGCGTCTCATCCTGCTCTTCGTCCACATCCTCGGCTTCGCAGCACTGCTCGGCGGCCTGCTGGTCCAGGCTCGCGAGCCCTTCAAGCAGGTCAACGCCGCCATGCGCGACGGCGCCGGCACCGCGGTCCTCGCGGGCCTCGCGCTGGTCGGCGTGCTCGAGGCGGGCGACGGGGACCTCAACCACGCCAAGATCGGCGCCAAGCTCGTCGTCGGCCTGGTCATCCTCGCGCTGGTGATGGCCAACATCCGCAAGGAGCGCATCCCGCAGGGCCTGTGGGCCGGCCTCCTGGTCCTCACCGTGCTCAACATCGCGCTCGCCGTCTTCTGGGCGCCCGCCCACGTCTGACTCGGCCCCGGACCGATGTAACGACAAGTTCGCCACTGTTCCTGCACGTTGCGGCGTGCCGGAACAGCGGCGAACGTCGCGTTACATCACCGCAGCGCGGTCATGCCGCCGGCGGCGGCCGCCGCTGCCGTACGCGGTACGGCGCCAGGTCGCTGATGTCGGTCCCGAACCGGGCGTCGGTGTCGGCCACCTCTCGTTCGAGCCGCACGCGTGCAGCGTCCCGCCCCCGACCCCAGACGTCGTCCCAGACCAGCCGGCTCATGCCCAGCTTGTGGCCGCAGAGCCAGTCCTGCCGACGCTTCTCCTCCCAGACGACGTCCTCGGGCGCACGCCCGTCACCGCCATCGCGCCCGTACTTCTGACGACCATCGAACTCGATCAGGTGCCTGCCCAGCCGAAGGTCCACGAAGGCCACGCGACCGTCGTCGGCCAGTCCGAACTGGGTTTCCGGGCGTCCACGGCCCAGCTCCTCGACGAGGAGCCGTGCCAGCGACTCCCCGACCGACTCGGAGCCCGGATCGCTCAGCTCGATGGCCTGCCGCACGACGTTCACGCACGGCCATGACCGCATCCTTGCCACGACGTCCCACACCTCGGTGGCGGACACGCCGGCCCGCAGCGCAGCGTCGACAGCCGTGACGCCGACCAGCAACCCGTGCTCCCGGGCGACGTCGACGGCGGTCCGGGCCATCCCGAGCACGGGCACTCCGTCGACCGTGGTGGGCCGGTCGACGGGGCCGTACGGTGCCAGATGATGCTTGACCCCGTGCCGGAACCGGCTGCGCTGCGGTCGTGAGCGCGCATCTCCGGGCACCGGCACCGTCAGGTGGGTGACCGGTGTCGCGGGCAGCGGAATGGCCATGCCCCACACCACGGCTGCGCTCTCGTGGCTGCGGACATGGTGGAGCCGTGTGGCGAGGGCTGCGGCATCATCGTGCAGCCGTTGACGCTCCGACCGGGTCGCGAGGGCGGCCACGCGCTCACGCTCGGCGTACACGCCCCGGCGGACCGCCACCCACGAGCCGGTCCGCACCAGCCGGTCGACCTCCCGCTCGGTCATCCCGGCCGCGAGAACGGTGCGCCGTCGCACCAGGTGGGGCGGTCGTCGGAAGGCGGCGGCGATGGCGGGATGCATGCCCCTAACGTCGTGCCGTGCGGGCGGACGGGGGGTCCGTCATCGGGCGGTTGTGGACGAGTCCGCCGGCCCGGCTCCTGTGGAGGCTCGTGGGACGGAAGCAGGGTCGCCACTCATGTAACGACAGGTTGGCCGCTGTTGCTGCACGCTGCAACGTGCGGGAACAGTGGGGAACGTCGCGTTACATCCGAGCCGGGCCACCGGGGTCGGCGGGCGCACGTAGGCTGGGCCGCAGCATGAGCACCCCCTCCCTTCCCGGCTTCGAGCACCTCCTGGCCGCCGCAGACCAGCCCGAGCCCGAGCCCCGCACGCAGCGCCGGGGGCCGAGCCGCGAGGAGCTGCTCGACGGGCTCAACGAGCCGCAGCGAGCGGCCGTCGTGCACGCCGGTGCGCCGCTGCTGGTCGTCGCGGGGGCCGGGTCCGGCAAGACCCGCGTGCTCACGCGGCGGATCGCGTGGCTGATCCAGGAGCGGCAGGCGCACCCGGGGTCGGTCCTGGCGATCACCTTCACCAACAAGGCCGCCGCGGAGATGAAGGAGCGCGTCGAGGAGCTCGTCGGCAAGCGGGCCCGGATCATGTGGGTGAGCACGTTCCACTCGGCGTGCGTGCGGATCCTCCGCAAGGAGATCACGGCCCTCAACGGGTCGGGGCTGGGCTACAAGTCCAATTTCTCCATCTACGACGCGGCCGACCAGAAGCGGCTCATGCAGCTGGTCTGCAAGGACCTCGACCTGGACCCGAAGCGGTACCAGCCGGGCGCGCTGCTGCACTGGGTCAGCAACCACAAGAACGAGCTGCGCGACGTCGACGAGGTCAAGCGCGACGCCCGCAACAAGCTCGAGGAGACCTATGCCGCGGTCTACGAGCTCTACCAGCGGCGGCTGCGCGAGGCCAACGCCC
Organism: Nocardioides ureilyticus; assembly: GCF_051280745.1. NCBI lineage: Bacteria > Bacillati > Actinomycetota > Actinomycetes > Propionibacteriales > Nocardioidaceae > Nocardioides > Nocardioides ureilyticus. The sequence continues at coordinate 6,581 of NZ_JBNCOG010000011.1, forward strand.
TCGACTTCGACGACCTGATCATGACCACCGTCCACCTCTTCCAGGCGTTCCCGGAGGTGCGGGAGGCCTACCGCCGCCGGTTCCGCCACGTGCTGGTCGACGAGTACCAGGACACCAACCACGCCCAGTACGCCCTGATCCACCAGCTCTGCGCGGTGCAGCGCGAGGAGACCGGCGCAGGCGGCGAGCGCGTCGACCCCGCCGAGCTGATGGTCGTCGGTGACGCCGACCAGTCGATCTACGCCTTCCGCGGCGCCAACATCCGCAACATCCTCGACTTCGAGCAGGACTTCCCGGACGCCACCTCGATCCTCCTCGAGCAGAACTACCGCTCGACCCAGACCATCCTGAACGCCGCGAACGCCGTCATCGGGCACAACAAGGGTCGCAAGCCCAAGCGGCTGTGGTCCGACGCGGGGGACGGCGCCCGCATCGTCGGGTACGTCGCCGACGACGAGCACGACGAGGCGCGCTTCGTCTCCCAGGAGATCGACGACCTCGTCGACGAGCACGGCGTACGCCCCGCCGACGTCGCGGTCTTCTACCGCACCAACGCGCAGTCGCGTGTCTTCGAGGAGGTGTTCATCCGCACCGGCCAGCCGTACAAGGTGGTCGGGGGAGTGCGCTTCTACGAGCGGCGCGAGGTGCGGGACGCGCTCGCCTACCTCCGCATGCTCGCCAACGCCGACGATCAGGTCAGCCTGCGACGCATCCTGAACACGCCGAAGCGGGGGATCGGCGACCGGGCCGTGGCCTGTGTCACCGCCCTGGCCGAGCGCGAGCGGATCACCTTCTGGGAGGCGCTGCGGCGTGCCGAGGAGGCCCCCGGCCTGGCGACGCGGTCCTTGAGCTGCATCCGCTCCTTCGTGGCCATGGTGGAGGAGCTGCAGTCGATGGTCGACGCCGGCGAGCGCGCCGACGTCGTGCTCGAGTCGGTTCTGGCGCGGTCGGGCTACCTCGCCGAGCTGGAGGACTCCGACGACCCGCAGGACGCCACCCGGGTGGAGAACCTCGCCGAGCTCGTGGCGGTCGCCCGCGAGTTCTCCGACGACCCGGTCGCCGGACCGTCGGCCGACCCCTCCGACGTCGACGCCGGCACGGTGGCACCGGGGCTCTCGGACTTCCTCGAGCGGGTCGCGCTCGTCGCCGACACCGACTCGATCCCGGAGTCCGACGAGGGCGTCGTCACGCTGATGACGCTGCACACCGCCAAGGGGCTGGAGTTCCCGGTCGTCTTCCTCACCGGCCTCGAGGACGGCGTCTTCCCGCACGCGCGGGCCCTGGGCGACCAGCCCGAGCTGGAGGAGGAGCGGCGGCTGGCGTACGTCGGTCTCACCCGCGCCCGCGAGCGGCTCTACATCTCCCGAGCGGTCGTCCGCTCGGCGTGGGGTGCGCCGGCGCACAACCCCGGCTCACGGTTCCTCGACGAGCTCCCCGTCGACCTCGTCGACTGGCGCCGCACCGCGGCGGCCCAGACCTCCTGGAGCCGTCCCGACCTCTCCGGCAGCGCGCGGTTGGGCCAGCCCACCGCGGCCGGGCGCCGGAACTTCTCCTCGGCCGCACTCCGGGCCGACGCGGCCGCCAAGTCCAAGCCGGCTCGGGAGGTGCCGTCGCTGGAGCCCGGCGACCGGGTGCTCCACGACTCCTTCGGCATGGGCACCGTCGTGGCGCTCGAGGGCGTCGCCGAGAAGGCCGTCGCCTCGATCGACTTCGGCTCCGAGGGCGTGAAGCGGCTGCTGCTGCGCTACGCGCCGGTGGAGAAGCTCTAGCGAGGACGCGTCAGCGGACTCGCTGTTGGTGGTCGAGCAAGCCGCGCGACCGAGGAACGAGGTCGCGACCGGCGTGTCGAGACCCGGTGACATGCCCGCCCACGGTGGGGACCGTCAGGGCGTCAGACCGTGGACCATGAGCGCGGCGTACGGGTCCGTCGGGTCGCCCGCGCCCGGCCGGACCTCGAGGTGCAGGTGCGGCCCGGTGACGTTGCCGGTGGAGCCGACGCTGCCGATGACCTCGCCCGCGCGGACGACGTCGCCCTCGGAGACCGTCATCGAGTTCTGGTGGCAGTACCACAGCTCGGTGCCGTCCTCGAGGGTCAGCACCGTCTTGTTGCCGTAGGCGCCGTCGTACCCGACGCTCGTCACGACCGCGTTCGCCATGGCGACGAGCGGGGTGCCGGTGGGAGCGGCGAAGTCGAGGCCGGTGTGGTAGCTGGCCCACAGGCCGTAGTCGCCGAAGCGGGCGGTGAGCCGGTAGCCCTGCAGCGGGAGCACCCACTGGTTCTTGGCGATCTGCTGGGCGTGCGCCTCGGCGTCCTTCGCGAACTGGGCCAGGGTGGTGTTGCGCTGGCGCATCTGCTTCGACGCCTCGGCGACCAGCTCGGCGTCGGCCGTGTCGGCGACCGCGTCGCGGCGGGAGTCGCGACTCACGGTGGCACCGCGGTCGTAGGTGTCGACGCTGCTGGTGCCGCTGGCGCCGCCGAGGGCGCTGGCCTGCTGCACCTTCGGCGCCTCGACGACGGGGGTGCCCTCGTTCGCGGCCACGGTGCCGCCGATGGAGACGGCGAGGGCGGCGGCGCCGAGGAGGACCGGCGCGGAGGGCAGCGCCCGCAGCCGCGGAGCGCGCGCGGTGGTCTGCTTGACCGCCTTCCGCTTGCCCGGCTGGGCGCGGACCAGCGGGATCTCCACGGTCACGTCGTGGTCGCGGAAGACGGTCGTGGCGTCGTCAGCGGTGGAGGGCGTCGCGGTGAGGACGCGGTTTGCGCCGGCGCCGGACCGGGTAGAGGACATCTGCGGGGTCCCCGAGTGGCTGCGGCGAGGGCCGCGACGTTCCGCTCGGTGGTTCCCCATGGACGGTGACTCCGTTGCTGTCGGCTGCAGGTGCGCTTCCGGGCCCGCAAGGGGCGAGCCCAGACTGTAACGGACGTGTCACGGCCCTTGAAATCGGGCTGGACCGGCATGTGGACGACACGTGTCCTCGAGGGTGCCTGACGTGCGCCGATCGGCGTAGTCGAACCGGCCGTGTCGTCCATCACGTCGGCGGTGCCCGCCCTCGTCATCGGTGCTGCCGCCGGACTAGGGTGCCGCGGAGACCTTCCCGGGCCGCCGCGCGCACCTGCGCGCCGTTCGAGACAGCCCGGACCCATGACGAGGACTGGTGGATTCAGTGGACCTGATGGAGTACCAGGCGAAGGAGCTCTTCGCCAAGCACGGAGTCACGACGACACTCGGGGTGGTGGCGGAGACCGCCGAGGCCGCCAAGGCCGCTGCCGAGGAGATGGGCGGCGTGACCGTCATCAAGGCCCAGGTCAAGGCCGGCGGCCGTGGCAAGGCCGGCGGCGTGAAGCTCGCCAAGACCGCCGACGAGGCCTTCGAGCACGCCTCGAACATCCTCGGCATGGAGATCAAGGGGCTGACGGTCAACCGCGTGCTCGTCACGCCGGCCACGCCGCCGCAGGAGGAGTACTACTTCTCCTTCATGCTCGACCGCGCCAACCGCCAGTACCTCTGCATCGCCTCGGTCGAGGGCGGCGTGGAGATCGAGGAGGTCGCCAAGACCAACCCCGACGCGGTCAAGCAGATCCCGATCGACCCGGGCACCGGCGTCGACGAGGCGAAGGCGCGCGCGATCGCCACCGAGGCCAAGTTCCCCGAGGCCGTCTTCGAGCAGGCCGTGACGATGATCCAGGCGCTCTACCGGGCCTTCGTCGAGGAGGACGCCACGCTGGTCGAGGTGAACCCGCTCGCACGGCTCGAGGACGACAAGCTCGAGGCGCTCGACGGGAAGATGTCGCTCGACGAGAACGCCTCCGAGGTGCGCCACCCCCACCACGCGGAGTTCGAGATCCGCGAGGAGGCCGACGCGCTGGAGTCGAAGGCCAAGGACAAGGGTCTCAACTACGTCAAGCTCGACGGCCAGGTCGGCATCATCGGCAACGGCGCGGGCCTGGTCATGTCGACCCTCGACGTGGTCGCCTACGCCGGCGAGAAGCACGGTGGCGTCAAGCCCGCCAACTTCCTCGACATCGGTGGCGGGGCGAACGCCCAGGTGATGGCCGACGGCCTCGACGTGATCCTCAACGACCCGCAGGTCAAGAGCGTCTTCGTCAACGTCTTCGGCGGCATCACCGCCTGCGACGAGGTCGCCAACGGCATCAAGGGCGCCCTGGAGATCCTCGGCGACGAGGCCACCAAGCCCCTGGTCGTCCGCCTCGACGGCAACAACGTGGAGGAGGGCCGCCGGATCCTGGACGAGCTGAACCACCCCCTGGTGACGCAGGTCGACACGATGGACGGCGCGGCCGACAAGGCCGCCGAGCTGGCCAACGCCTGAGAACGCCGACGAAGGACGAGGAAGACCAACAATGTCGATCTACCTGAACAAGGACAGCAAGATCATCGTCCAGGGCATGACCGGTGGGATGGGCTCCAAGCACACCACCCTCATGCTCGAGGCCGGTTCCACCATCGTCGGCGGCGTCAACGCGCGCAAGGCCGGCACCACCGTCGAGCTCGCGGGCAAGGAGCTGCCGGTCTTCGGCACCGTCGAGGAGGCCATGAAGGAGACCGGCGCCGACGTGTCGGTCGTCTTCGTGCCGCCGGCGTTCACCAAGGACGCCTGCATCGAGGCCATCGACGCCGGCATCGGCCTGCTCGTCGTGATCACCGAGGGCGTGCCCGTGCAGGACACCGCCGAGGTGTGGTCCTACCTGCAGGGCAAGCAGACCCGCATGATCGGTCCCAACTGCCCGGGGATCATCACGCCCGGGGAGTCGCTGGCCGGCATCACCCCGCACACCATCGCGGGGAAGGGCCCGGTCGGCCTGGTGTCGAAGTCGGGCACGCTGACCTACCAGATGATGTACGAGCTGCGGGACTTCGGCTTCTCGACCGCCATCGGCATCGGCGGCGACCCGGTCATCGGCACCACCCACATCGACGCCCTCGCGGCGTTCGAGGCGGACCCGGAGACCAAGGCGATCGTGATGATCGGCGAGATCGGCGGCGACGCCGAGGAGCGGGCGGCGGCCTTCATCAAGGACAACGTCACCAAGCCGGTCGTCGGGTACGTCGCGGGCTTCACCGCCCCCGAGGGCAAGACGATGGGCCACGCCGGTGCAATCGTGTCCGGCTCGTCCGGCACCGCGCAGGCCAAGAAGGAGGCCCTCGAGGCCGTCGGCGTCAAGGTCGGCAAGACGCCGTCGGAGACCGCCGAGCTCATGCGGGAGATCCTCAAGGGTCTGTGAGCCCGCCGGGCCCACTGCTGGGTCCCACGGCAGCAACCACGACGAAGGCCCCCGGCGCTGCCGGGGGCCTTCGTCGTCTGGTCAGGCGCGCGGGGAGTACATGATCACCGCGACGCCGACCAGGCAGATCGCCGCACCGGTGACGTCGTACCGGTCCGGGCGGAAGCCATCGACCGCCATGCCCCAGGCCAGCGAGCCGGCGACGAACACCCCGCCGTACGCCGCGAGGATCCGGCCGAAGTTCGCGTCCGGCTGCAGCGTGGCGACGAACCCGTAGAGGCCGAGCGCGACGACACCGAGGCCGGCCCACAGCCAGCCCCGGTGCTCGCGGACGCCCTGCCAGACCAGCCAGGCGCCGCCGATCTCGGCGAGGGCGGCGACGGCGAAGAGGAGCAGCGAGCGGGCGACGGTCATGGGGCCGATCCTGCCGGACCGGCCCCTGACCGCCTCACCCCCGGCTGCTCACAGGCCCGCCATCGCCTCCAGCACGACCGTGCTCTCCTCGACGATCCGGTTGAACGCGTCCTGCACCTGGCCGCCCACGTTCGGACCGGCGCCCCCCTCGTCGTCAGCGGTAGCCAGCAGGACGGTGCGCCCGACCCGGACGACCAGCACGGTGCTCATGCCGGGTATCGGCGAGCCGCCCGACTCGTAGCGGGTCACCGCACCGCCGGCCGCGTCGCCGAGGTCGGAGACGTCGGTGATCACCTGGGTCAGCCGGCGGTCGGGGCCGGTGGTGACGCCGCCGATGCAGCCCTCGAAGACCGCCAGCACCGAGCGGCGGTACGCCTCGGCGGCCTCCTCGTCGGCGAAGGCGACGAGCTGCCGCTGCCGGTAGTCCTCCGGCGCCGTCCAGCTGGCGCGGAGCAGGTCGACGTGGGGCGGGACCGGCGCCGTGGCGCCGCACGCCTGCGGCACCAGCGGCTCCAGCGCCCGGCTCGGGCCCTCGAGGCCGAAGCCCTCACCCTCGTCCGAGGTCGGGTACCCCGCGGCCAGCGGGAAGTCGTCCGGCAGCGTCGCGGCGGCCGGAGCCTCCTCGCCTCCGGTGTCGTCGCCCCCGGTGTCCTCGCCGGGGGCGTCGTCGACGTCGCACGGGTCGGCCGCGAAGATGCACAGCTCGGCCAGCGGCTCTGCCGCACGCTCGAGCTGGTTTGCGAGGTTGAACTCCACGGCCTGGTCCTCGGCGGCCGACCCGAAGCCCTGGTCGAGCAGGACGGCGTTGCCGGTCCGGGCGACCTGGGTGGTCGTCAGGTCGGCCCAGCTGCCGTCGTCGAACCGCACCCGGTCGACGACGACGAACGACTCCTCCGTCGCGAGGTCGCGGTCGAGGACCTCCGTCACCCGGGTGGTGTCGTCCGTGACGGGCTGCTCGGGGCAATCCGCGACGGCCCCGCGGATGTCGTCGACGGCCTGCGCAGCGGCGTCGGCGTCGGGGTAGAGGGCCAGGGTCCGTCCCGAGCGGCTCTCGACTCCGTCGCCGCGCGACTCGCGCGCCACGTCGACGGTGCCGGTGTCGGTCCAGAACGGCGTCCCGCAGGGGGTTGCCGCGTCCAGTGCCGGCTCGTCGATCGCCTGACCGCCGAGGCCGGCGCCGAGCGGGAAGCCCTCGGGGACCTCTTGGCGCCACTCGACCGAGGGGGCCGGCTGGATCTCACGGTCGGGCTCGTCGCCGTTGACGACGGCGAGCGGCACGGCGACGACGGCCAGCGCGGCGACGGCGCCGCCCACGGTGGCCAGGGCGGTGTTGCGGCGCCGCATCCGGTCGCCGCGGCGGCGCACCTCGGAGGCGGGCATGGGGTTCACGGGGGTTCCTTCCGGGCGGAAGCTCTCGAGGTCTCGGATGGGGTCACGCACGGCTCGCTCCCTCCTGGTAGTCGGTGCAGCCGGGGTCGTCGGAGAGCAGCGCGGCCAGCGCCGTGCGGCCGCGGCTGAGCCGGGCCTTCACGGTGCCCTCGGGCACGCCGGTCTCCCGGGCCACCGCCTGCACGGGCAGGTCGGCGATGTGGTGGAGCACCAACGCCTGGCGCTGGGCCTCCGGCAGCTGCTTCAGGGCGGCCACGAGGGCGACGTGCGCCTCGCTCGGGGCGGCGGTCTGTGTCGGCGCCGACAGGGCCCGGTCCGCGGGCCGCCGGCCACGCGTCGTACGCCGCCAGCGGCTGACCGCGAGGCGGTAGGCCGTCGTGCGCACCCACGCCTCGGGGTGCTCGGCGCGCTCCAGCTTCCGGCGGTGCGCCCAGGCCCGCACGAAGGCCTCCTGGACGCACTCCTGCGCCTCGTCCCGGTCCCCGATCATGGCGTACACCTGACCGGTGATCCTCTGGAACGACGCGGTGTAGAAGTCGTCGAACTCGCGTTCGTCCATCGACTCGTTCCTCGTCTCGCTTGCTCTCCTGCGCCGGCCCGTGCGGGCCGGTCAGGAGGGATACGCCCCCGTCGGGCACACGGTTGCACGCGGGAACGGGGGAGCTTGGCCGCCGGGCCGGCGAGGCTCAGCCGCGGCGGGGCGCGGGGTGCTCGTGCAGGCGCTCCAGGGCGCGGCGGGCGAGGCCGATGAAGTCGGAGTCCGACATGGTCCTGGCGCCGGCCGGGACGAAGCCGAGCTGGGCGACCGCGTCGTCGGCGCGTGCGATGGCGACCAGGTAGCGCACGGTGGTGTCCTCGGAGACCTCGGTGGAGACCGCCCAGACGCCCAGGTCCTCGCGCCGGCCGTCGGTCTGCGCGAGCCGGCGGACCTCGGTGGTGAGGTCGTCGTCGGCGCAGCGGTCCATCTTGCGGCGGACCGCGTCGACGAAGGCCTGCCCCTTGCGGGCGGGGAGGGCCGCAGCCGTCTCGGAGAGCCCGAACTCCGGCGGAAGGCCGGCCTCCAGCACGACGAAGGTCCGGGTGACGTCGCGACTGGTGCCGCCGCCGCGGAACGAGGTGCGGTCGCACGGCGTGGCAGCCGGGTTCTGGTGCGCGCGGACCGCCGGGGTGCCGGTCCACGGGCGCCGGACGTCGCGGACCGGGGGCAGGTCGACCTCCGAGAGGAGGCTGGGCACCTCGCCGACCGGCAGCGGGCGGACCGGCCGGGCGGTCGGCCGCCCGGCGCAGGAACCGGCGTCGGGCATGGCGCACAGGGCGTCGACCGCATCGGCCAGCAGGCGGGCGCCGCCGCCGACGTCGGGCCGGGCGTCGCCGCGGACCTGGTAGGTGGTGGTGGTGGTGACCCGGCCCGTGCGGGCCACGCCGACCACGGTCGTGCGGACGGGGCGACCCCAGTCGCGGAGCGTGAAGAGCGTGGCCTCGTCACCGACCCGGTCGACCCGGCGGGTGCCGAGCAGCTGGGTGCGGCCCTCGTCGCAGGAGGCGTACCACCCGAGCGCCCGGCGGTAGGTACGGCGGGCCGCCCGGTCGCTGCGGGAGGACTCCGCCAGCTGGCCGGCGGTCCGGCGCGGGCCGCCCCCCGCCGTGGCTTCGAAGGTCCGCAGCAGTGCCGCGCGGCCGGCGGGGTCGGCGTACCGGTCGGCCTGGCAGGGCAGGACCCGGCCGTCGCCCTCGGTGTTGCCGTCGGTCGAACGGATCCGCCAGCGCCGTCCGTCGACGTTCGACCCCACCTGCCCGGCGGTGAGCAGCGCCTCGGTGGCGAGCGGGGGGACCGGCTCGGCGGGCTGCTCGGTGGGGGTCGACTGCTGGGCGGCCGGCATGGTGGCCCGGTCCAGGGTCGGCCGGACCCCTGCGCCGTCGCTGACCACGGCACCGCTCACCACCAGCGCAGCGACCGTCGCGACGACCCCGGCGGTCGTGTGGGCCCGGCGCCGGGCCGAGCCCGAACGGCGCACGATGGAGGGCCGGGGCCAGCGCACGTCGGCGGCGGCGGCGGCCAGCGGGGCCAGCAGCAGCCCGATGTCGGCCCGGCCCACCTCCCGCGCCGCGGAGAACCGGGTGGCGGCTTGCTGCAGCTCGCGCTCGGCGGCGGCCGCCGGGAGGCCCACCTCGCGGGCCATCTCCTCCAGCGGGACGGGTGCGACGGCCGAGAGCACCAGCAGTCGCCGCTGGACCAGCGGCAGGTCCGCGAGGGCGTCGAGGGTGGCGCGCACCTCCGGGGCCAGGTCCTTGTCCCGGTGGCCGAGCCGGGCGGTGTGCCGCCGCTGCGCGTAGGACCAGGCATGCGGACGCGCCCATGCCTCGGGGTCGCCGCCGCGGGCCACCTTGGGCCAGTGGTGCCATGCCACGACGAAGGTGTGGCGCACCGCGCTGCGGGCCGCCGTGAGGTCGCCGGTCAGCGCCCACGTCTGCACGAGCAGCCGCTCGCGGGTGTGCTTGTAGAACGCGTCGAACTCGTCGGTCGCCCGCGCGTCGTCGGAGTGCGCGAGGCGGGGCAGGGGCAGCATGGCCCCTCCACGGTACTTCGCGGCGTGGCGCCCCGGCGACTCCAGGACCGGCCGTCATCATCGGGAGGGTCATGACCTCCCTGCTGCCGCCCTCGACCGCCCGGGACGCCACGGCCGGCACCCGGACCGGCCCCGGCGCCGACCCGGCCCACCGCCGCCCCCTCGTGCTCGTCGCGACCTTCGGCGGCGCCGCCGCGGCGGCCGGGACCCTGCTGGTCTGCCTCGCCCTCGGCGTCGTCGGCTGGTTCCTCTCCGACGCAGGTGCCCACGGCACCGCGAGCGACGGGCTGCGCGTCGGCGCGACCGGCTGGCTCCTGGGCCACGGCTCGGGGGTCCGGGTCCAGGGCGCGGTCCTCACCGCCGTACCGCTCGGCATCACGCTGGTGTGTGCCTGGGCGGTGTGGCGGCTGGGCCTGCGCGTCGGCGACGCGGTCTCCGGCCACGGCCCCGACGCGGACCGGATCGCCGACGGCGAGCGCGACTGGACCGTGCCGGTCGCGGCGGCCCTGCTCACCGCCGGGTACGTCGTCGTGGCGGTCCTGACCTCGGCGGTGGCCACGGCGCCGGACTCGGGGGTCGGCACCGGCCGGGTGGTGGTCTGGGCGGTGCTGCTCTGCCTGGTCCTCGGTGCGCCCGCGGTCGCGGTCGGCTCCGGCCGGGCGGCCATCTGGGCCGGGCGCCTGCCGGTCCCGCTCCGGCTGGCCCTGCCGGCGTGCCGCGGCATCCTGGCCGGCTGGCTCCTCGTCTCCGGGGCGGCGCTGCTCGGCGCGCTCCTGCTGGACCTCGGCACCGCGGCGAACGTCCTCTCCCAGCTGCACACCGATGCAGGCGCCGCGACCCTGCTCGTCCTGCTCTCCTTGCTCGTGGTGCCCAACGCGGTGGTCTTCGCCGGGTCCTACCTGCTCGGCCCCGGCTTCACGGTCGGCGTGGGCACCGTCGTGTCGCCCTCGGTCGTGGCGATCGGCCCGCTGCCGATGTTCCCGCTCCTGGCGGCGCTGCCCGACGACCGTCAGCCCTCCACCTGGGCGGCGGCGGTCGCGGTGGTCCCGGTCGTCGTGGCCGCGGTGGCGCTGGCGCGCGACCACCGGGCCCGTCCGGCGGGGGGCTGGGGCGAGGCGGTCGCCCGCGCCCTGGTGGCGGGCGTCCTGGCCGGCCTCGCCTTCGGGCTGCTCGCGGCCCTGGCCGGGGGAGCGGTGGGCCCGGGCCGGATGCGCGAGGTCGGGCCCTTCGAGCTGGAGGTCGTCGTGCACGCCGTGAGTGCCTTCGGTGTCGGTGGCCTCGTCGGTGCGGTGGCGACGACGTGGTGGCAGCGGCGGGGGAGCGAGGCGGCTCAGTAGGCTTCCGCCCGTGCCCGGACCCGCCCGCCTCGTCGTCCTCGTGTCCGGCTCGGGCACCAACCTGCAGGCGCTCCTCGACGCCTCCGCCGACCCGACGTACGGCGCCGCCGTGGTCGCCGTCGGCGCCGACCGCGACGGGATCGAGGGGCTCGCCCGCGCCGAGCGGCACGGCGTCCCGACGTTCGTCACGAAGGTCGGGCAGTTCACGAGCCGGGACCACTGGGACCGGGCGCTGGCCGACCGGGTGGCCGCCTTCGAGCCGGACCTCGTCGTGCTGGCCGGCTTCATGAAGCTGGTCGGCGCTGACTTCCTCGACCGGTTCGGCGGGCGCACCGTCAACACCCACCCGGCGCTGTCGCCGTCGTTCCCCGGCATGCAGGGGCCCGCCGACGCGCTGGCGTACGGCGTGAAGGTCACCGGCGCCACCCTCTTCGTGGTGGACGCCGGGGTGGACACCGGCGCGATCGTCGCCCAGCGCGCGGTGCCGGTCGAGGACGACGACTCGGTCGAGACGCTGCACGAGCGGATCAAGGTCGCCGAGCGAGCCATGCTCGTCGAGACCGTCGGCCGGATGGCGCGCGAGGGCTTCCGGGTCGAGGGGCGCCGGGTGCGGCTGGGCGGGCCCGACGGGGCGGCCGGACGGTCGTAGGATGAGCCCCACACGACTGGCGCAGGTGGGCAACCACCGGGGAGTGACGCCGGGAGCATCGTCCGCCTGGGTGCTCCTCCACGCCGAGCAGGAGTGACCCACGTGTCCGACCACCGTGTCCCGATCCAGCGTGCGCTGGTCTCCGTCTTCGACAAGTCCGGCCTCGACGAGCTGGTCCGCGGCCTCCACGAGGCCGGCGTCGCCCTCGTCTCCACCGGCGGCTCGGCCCGCCGGATCGAGGAGCTCGGGCTGCCCGTGACCCGGGTGGAGGAGCTGACCGGCTTCCCCGAGTGCCTCGACGGCCGGGTCAAGACCCTCCACCCGCGGGTGCACGCGGGAATCCTCGCCGACCGGCGCCTCGACGACCACGTGCGGCAGCTGGCCGAGCTCGAGGTCGAGCCCTTCGACCTCGTGGTGTGCAACCTCTACCCGTTCGAGCAGACGGTCGCCTCGGGCGCCAGTCCCGACGAGTGCGTCGAGCAGATCGACATCGGCGGCCCGTCGATGGTGCGCGCCGCGGCCAAGAACCACCCCTCGGTCGCCATCGTCACCAGCCCCGCCCGGTACGCCGACGTGCTGGCCGCCGCGGACCAGGGCGGCTTCACGCTGGCCGAGCGGCAGCGCCTCGCGGCCGAGGCCTTCGCCCACACCGCGGCGTACGACGTCGCCGTGGCGTCCTGGATGGGCAGCGTCCTCACCGACACCTCGGAGGGCACCGGCTTCCCGGCCTTCGCCGGCGCCGCGTGGGAGCGCCGGGCCGTGCTCCGCTACGGCGAGAACCCCCACCAGCGGGCGGCGCTCTACACCGACGGCCGGGGCGGGCTCGCCGAGGCCGAGCAGCTCCACGGCAAGGAGATGTCCTACAACAACTACGTCGACACCGACGCGGCCCGCCGCGCGGCGTACGACTTCGACCGGCCGGCCGTCGCGATCATCAAGCACGCCAACCCGTGCGGGATCGCCGTCGGTGACGACGTCGCCGAGGCGCACCGGCGCGCGCACGAGTGCGACCCGGTCTCGGCCTTCGGCGGCGTCATCGCGGTCAACCGGCCCGTGTCCGTCGCCATGGCCGAGCAGGTGGCCGAGGTCTTCACCGAGGTGATCGTGGCGCCCGGCTACGAGCACGGCGCCGTGGAGGTCCTGCAGGGCAAGAAGAACATCCGCATCCTGCGCTGCGCCGACCCGGCGGACGGACCGCGGACCGAGAGCCGGCCGGTGAGCGGAGGGCTCCTGGTGCAGGTCGCGGACCGCATCGACGCCGAGGGCGACGACCCCTCGACGTGGACCCTGGCGGCCGGCGAGCCGGCGTCGGAGCAGGTCCTCGCCGACCTCGCCTTCGCCTGGCGGGCCTGCCGCGCGGTGAAGTCGAACGCCATCCTGCTCGCCAAGGACGGCGCGTCGGTCGGGGTCGGCATGGGCCAGGTCAACCGGGTGGACTCCTGCCGCCTCGCGGTCTCCCGCGCGGGTGAGCGGGCCCGCGGCGCCGTCGCGGCGTCCGACGCGTTCTTCCCGTTCGAGGACGGACCGCAGATCCTCATGGACGCCGGCGTCGCGGCGATCGTCCAGCCCGGCGGATCGGTGCGCGACGAGCTCACCGTGGAGGCGGCACGGGCGGCCGGCGTCACGATGTACTTCACCGGCACCCGGCACTTTGCCCACTGATCTCGGCGGCTCCGCCGCCGGGATCCAGCGGGCAGGTCGAGCAAGCGCCGCGACCGAGGAACGAGGTCGCGACGCGCGGGTCGAGACCCGGTGAGGTGCGAGCAGACAGCGAGAGAGACAGGATGAGCACGATGACGGCACAGAAGCTGGACGGCAGCGCCACCCTCAAGGCGATCAAGGGCGAGCTGCGCGAGCGCGTCGAGGCGCTGCGCGCGCGCGGCGTCGTGCCGGGCCTCGGCACGGTGCTGGTCGGGGACGACCCCGGCTCGCACTGGTACGTCGGCGCCAAGCACAAGGACTGCGCCGAGATCGGCATCGAGTCCATCCGCGTCGACCTGCCGGCCACGGCCACCCAGGCCGAGGTCGAGGAGGCGGTCGACCGGCTCAACGCCGACCCCGCCTGCACCGGGTTCCTCATCCAGCAGCCCACCGGCCTCGACGAGGTGGCGCTCCTCTCCCGGGTCGACCCCGACAAGGACGTCGACGGCCTGCACCCGGTCAGTCTCGGTCGCCTGGTGCTCGGCGAGGAGGGGTCGCTCCCGTGCACGCCGGTCGGCTGCCTCGAGCTGCTGCGCCGCCACGGGATCGAGCTCGCCGGTGCCGAGGTGGTCGTCGTGGGCCGCGGGCTGACCGTCGGGCGCCCGATGGGGCTGCTGCTGACACGCCGTACGGAGAACGCCACGGCGACGCTGTGCCACACCGGCACCCGGGACCTCGCCGCGCACACCCGCCGGGCCGACGTCGTCGTCGCGGCCGCCGGGGTGCCCGGGATCATCACCGCGGACATGGTGAAGCCGGGCGCCGCGGTGCTCGACGTCGGCGTCTCCCGCGTCGACGGCAAGATCGCCGGTGACGTCGCGGCCGACGTGTGGGAGAAGGCCGGCTGGGTCTCCCCGAACCCCGGCGGGGTCGGTCCGATGACCCGGGCGATGCTGCTGAGCAACGTCGTGACGATGGCCGAGCGGACGCTGGCCGGCGCCTCGGCGTCGGCCTGAGCGCCGTGGTCGACCGCGGACCCGGTAGCGGGCCCGAGGGCGCGGCCGAGAGCGGGGACGAGCCGGAGCTGCCCTCGGAGGACGAGGTGGCCGCCGAGGTCGCCGCCGAGCTCGACCAGGTCGAGGACCGCCGCTACCCGCGGACGATCGGTGGCGGGTTCTACCTCGTCGTCCTCCTCGCCACCACCGTCGGGATCGGCGTGGTCGTGGCCGGTGACTGGCGGGTCGGCATCAGGATCGTCGCAGGTGCGTTGCTGGCGGCCTCGCTCGTCCGTGCGGCGCTGCCGCACCGGGACGCCGGCATGCTGGCCGTGCGCCACCGGATCGTCGACGTCCTGGTCCTGGTGCTCGTCGCGTCGGCGTTGCTCTTCCTCGCCGGCACCATCCCCGAGCAACCGGTCTGAGCCGCGGGCCCCGCCCTGCGCCACCACCCGGATCGTTCATCTGTCGAGCTGTGGTGGGCCCTTCCCGCGGTACGACGCAGGAGGGCCCACCACTTCCGTTCAAGTGAACGGTTGTGGTGGGCCCTCGGGCGTGATCGGGGACGCCGGCGCGCCGGCCCGGCCTCAGATCAGGCCGAGCTCCGTGACGGCCGACCGCTCGTCGGCGAGCTCCGCGGTCGAGGCGTCGATGCGGCCGCGGGAGAACTCGTCGATCTCCAGGCCCTGGACGATCTCCCAGTCGCCGTCGCGCGTGGTGACGGGGAAGGACGAGATGAGGCCCTCGGGCACGTCGTAGGAGCCGTCGGAGCGCACGGCCATCGACACCCAGTCGCCCTCGGCGGAGCCGAAGAGCCAGTCGCGGGCGGCGTCGATGGTCGCCGACGCGGCCGAGGCGGCCGAGGAGGAGCCACGGGCGTCGATGATCGCGGCGCCGCGCTTGGCGACGGTGGGGATGAAGTCGTTCTCGATCCAGGCCTGGTCGCCCACGACCTCGGCGGCGTTGCGGCCGCCGATCTCGGCGTGGAAGAGGTCGGGGTACTGGGTCGCGGAGTGGTTGCCCCAGATCGTCATCTTGGTGATCTCGGTGACCGGGGCGCCGGTCTTCGCCGCCAGCTGCGAGATCGCGCGGTTGTGGTCGAGGCGGGTCAGCGCCGAGAACCGCTCCTGCGGGATGTCGGGGGCGTTGGTCATCGCGATGAGCGCGTTGGTGTTGGCCGGGTTGCCGGTCACGCCGATGCGCACGTCGTCGGCGGCCACCTTGTTGAGGGCCTTGCCCTGCGTGGTGAAGATCGCGCCGTTCGCCTCGAGCAGGTCGCCGCGCTCCATGCCGGGGCCGCGGGGGCGCGCGCCGACGAGCAGGGCGAGGTTGACGCCGTCGAAGATCTTCTCGGCGTCGTCGCCGATCTCCACGCCGGCCAGGCCGGGGAAGGCGCAGTCGTCGAGCTCCATGACGACGCCCTCGAGCGCCTTCAGGGCGGGGGTGATCTCCAGCAGCCGCAGCTCGATCGGTCGGTCGCCGGCGAGCGCACCGCTCGCGAGGCGGAAGAGCAGGCTGTAGCCGATCTGGCCAGCGGCGCCGGTGACGGCCACCTTGAGAGGGGTAGAGCTCACGAGGACTCCTTGTCGAGACGGGGACCCTCCGACGCTAGCAGCGCTCGGTGGGCCGGGCAGGATGGGGCCGTGCGTCCAGCCGGCCCGCTCCTGTCCGCGCTCGTCGCGGTCGTGCTGACTGCGACCGGGTGCGCGACCGGGCCGCCCGCCAGCCCGCCGACCGGCATCGACGGGTTGGTCGTCCCCACGCCGTCGCCGGATCCGGACGACTTCGTCGAGGGCATCGACAACCCCTGGTTCCCGTTCGACCCCGCACAGGCCGAGGGGACCGACGAGGTCGCCGGTGTCGAGGTGAGCGTCATCGACGGCGAGGCCTATGCGCAGGACCGGGACGGCCACGTGTGGTGGTTCGGCACGGAGGGGGTCTGGGAAGCCGGGGTCGACGGAGCGCAGGCCGGCTTGGCGATGCCCGCCGAGCCCCGGTACGGCGACTCCTGGCGGCTCGCGCTCGCCCCCGGGATCGTCGAGGACGTGGCCGCGGTCGTGGAGCTGGACGTGGACTCCTTGGTCCTGGAGGTCACCTCCCCGTTGGAGCCGGGTGCGGTCGAGCGTCGGTCGGTGGAGCGGGCCCACCGGTGAGGCGGGTCGGGACGCCCGGCGACGTGCGAGGGTGGACGGGACCGCACGGTCAGGTATCTTGACGTCAAGAAACCTCAGCGACCTCCCACTCGAGCGACCCCAGGAGCTGCCGTCCATGGCCACGATCATCTACACGCACACGGACGAGGCGCCGCTGCTCGCGACGTACTCGTTCCTGCCGATCATCCAGGCGTACGCCGCGAAGGCCGGCGTCGAGGTGGAGACGCGCGACATCTCGCTCTCCGGCCGCATCCTGGCCCAGTTCGGCCTCGTCGACGACGCGCTGGCCGAGCTCGGCGAGCTGGCGACCAAGCCCGAGGCGAACATCATCAAGCTGCCCAACATCTCCGCCTCCATCCCGCAGCTGAAGGCCGCGGTCAAGGAGCTGCAGGAGCAGGGACACGACATCCCGGACTACCCGGAGAACCCGCAGACCGAGGCCGAGAAGGACGCCCGCGCCAAGTTCGACAAGGTCAAGGGCTCCGCGGTCAACCCCGTCCTGCGCGAGGGCAACTCCGACCGCCGCGCGCCGTCGTCGGTCAAGAACTACGCCAAGGCGCACCCGCACCGGATGGGTGCCTGGAGCAGCGACTCGAAGACCAACGTCGCCACCATGGGCGAGCGTGACTTCCGCTCCAACGAGAAGTCGGTCGTCGTGGAGTCCGACGACACGCTGCGCATCGAGCTGGTGGCCGCCGACGGTTCCACCACCGTCCTCAAGGACGACGTCAAGGTGCTGGCCGGCGAGGTCGTCGACGCCACCTACATGGACGTCGCGGCGCTGCGCCGCTTCCTGACCGAGCAGGTCGCCCGCGCCAAGGCGGAAGGGGTCCTCTTCTCCGCCCACCTCAAGGCCACGATGATGAAGGTCAGCGACCCGATCATCTTCGGCCACGTGGTGCAGGCCTTCTTCCCGACCCTCTTCGAGCAGTACGGCGAGCAGCTGCGGGCCGCGGGCATCTCCCCGAACGACGGCCTCGGCGCGCTGCTCAGCGCGGTCGAGTCGCTCCCCGATGGCGAGGCGATCAAGGCGGCCGTGCAGCAGGGCCTGGCCGACGGGCCGGCGCTCGCGATGGTCGACTCCGACAAGGGCATCACGAACCTGCACGTGCCGAGCGACGTCATCATCGACGCCTCGATGCCGGCGATGATCCGCACCTCCGGCCACATGTGGGGCCCCGACGGCGAGGAGCACGACACCCTCGCGGTCATCCCGGACTCCTCCTACGCAGGCGTCTACCAGACCGTCATCGACGACTGCCGCGCCCACGGCGCCTTCGACCCGGCCACGATGGGCTCCGTCCCCAACGTCGGCCTGATGGCCAAGGCCGCCGAGGAGTACGGCTCCCACGACAAGACCTTCGAGATCCCCGCGGCCGGCACCGTCCGCGTCGTCACCTCGGGTGGCGAGGTGCTGACCGAGCACGACGTGCAGCCCGGTGACATCTGGCGCGCCTGCCAGACCAAGGACGAGCCGATCCGTGACTGGGTCAAGCTCGCCGTCACCCGGGCCCGCGCCACCGGCGTCCCCGCGGTGTTCTGGCTCGACGAGACCCGCGCCCACGACGCGAACCTCATCGCCAAGGTCAAGGAGTACCTGCCCGAGCACGACACCGAGGGCCTGACCATCGAGATCATGGCGCCGGCCGAGGCGACGGCGTACTCGTTGGAGCGGATCCGCCGCGGCGAGGACACCATCTCGGTGACCGGCAACGTGCTGCGCGACTACAACACCGACCTCTTCCCGATCCTGGAGCTCGGCACCTCGGCGAAGATGCTGTCCGTCGTGCCGCTGATGAACGGCGGTGGCCTCTTCGAGACCGGCGCCGGCGGCTCGGCGCCGAAGCACGTGCAGCAGCTGGTCAAGGAGAACTACCTGCGCTGGGACAGCCTCGGCGAGTTCTTCGCGCTGGCCGCGTCCTTCGAGCACCTGGCGGGGTACGCCGACAACGCGCGCGCCCAGGTGCTCGCCGACACCCTGGACCGAGCGACGGGGACGTTCCTGGAGCAGGACAAGTCGCCGACCCGCCGGGTGGGTGGCATCGACAACCGCGGCTCGCACTTCTACCTGGCGCTCTACTGGGCCCAGGAGCTGGCGCAGCAGTCCGACGACGCCGACCTCGCCGCCGCGTTCGGTCCGCTCGCCGAGAAGCTCTCCGCCCAGGAGGAGCAGATCGTCTCCGAGCTCAACGGCGTCCAGGGCAAGCCGGCCGACATCGGCGGTTACTACCGGCCCGACGACGCCAAGGCCGACGCCGTCATGCGGCCCTCGCGCACCCTGAACGAGGCCCTCGCCTCGCTCTGACCCACCGGCGGGCGACCGCACGGCAGCCACGGCCCACCGCCGCACCGGCGGTGGGCCGTGGTGCGTCCACGCCCGCCCGGAAAAGCAGATGAGGAGGTCGGTGGCGACGTCTAGCGTCGTCGTCGATGACCGTGACCAGCGCAACCGCCGACCGCGCCCGCCCGGCAGGCGGAGCCGACCCGGGCACCGGGCCGCCGGGCCCGCCCGACCCCTCCCGGGTCGTCGACTGGCGACGGCTGCGCTCGGGCGTGGCGCTGGCGGCGTTGGTGGCGCTCTTCGTGGCTGCGGTGGGGCAGGCGCTGGGCACCGTGGTGGCCGGTCGGCTGGCCGCCGACCCCACCGTCGAGCTGGTGCTGCTCCTCGCCGCCTGCGTCGTCGGCGCGGCCGCGCTCGACTCCGCCGGCCGGGTCGTCTGGGCGGGGGTCGCGGACCGGGCCGAGGGGCGGCTCCGCGCCGACCTGGTCGACGCCGCCCTGCGGCAACCACTCGGGCGGCTGCACGACCAGGCCGTCGGCGAGGTGCTCGACCGGGTCGACGACGACACCTACGAGGTGGGCGTCCTCGTCCGTCGGCAGGTGTGGGACGCGATGCGCACCCTCTTCGCCACCCTGCCGATGTGGGTCGTCGCCGGGCTCACCTGGTGGCCGGCCTGGCTGCTCCTGCCTGCGGTGACCGCGGTGGCGGTGGTCGCGGTCCGGCCGCTGCTGCCGGAGATCTCGCGCCGGAAGGTCCTCGAGGAGGTCGCCTGGACCGACCACGCCGCTGCGCTGGAGGAGGGCATCGCCGGCCGGGACGACCTGCGCACCAGCCTCGGCCAGGCCCACGTCGTACGTCGGGTCGCGGCGCTCTCCGCCGAGGTCCACCGCCGGCTGGGCTCGGTGCTGGAGGCGGAGACGAGGCTGGTCCGGCGGGCCGGCCTGCTGCTCCACGGACTGCTCGTCGCCGTCGTCGTGGCCGGCGTGGCGCTGACGGCCACCGAGGGCATGTCCGTCGCGCAGCTGGTCACGCTCTTCCTGGTCACCTCGACCTTCGTCGGCCAAGTCAACAACCTCGCCCAGCACCTGCCCGACCTGCAGGCCGGGCTGGGCGCCCTGGTGCGCCTGCGCCAGCTGCTCGAGGCGCCACCGGAGCCGGAGGGCGGCCTGCCCGTGCCGGACGGGCCGCTCGAGGTGTGGTTCCGGGACTTGCACTTCGCCTACGAGGAGGGGCGGTTCGCGCTCGAGGGGGTCGACGTGCTCGTCCCGGCCGACCGCACGTGTGCCCTCGTCGGCCGCACCGGGTCCGGGAAGTCGACGCTCGCGGCGCTGGTGTCCCGAGCCGTCGAGCCGGAGCCGGGCTCGGTGCTCGTCGGCGGGGTCGACGTGCTCGACCTCGACCTGCAGCAGCTGCGCGCAGCGGTGGGCGTGGTGACCCAGCGCACCGAGATCCTCGCCGGCACGCTCGCCGAGAACATCGCCCTCTTCATCGACGTGGAGCCCGGACGGGTGGCCCGGGCCGTGGCCGAGCTGGGGCTCGAGGCGTGGGTCGCCGGCCTGCCCGACGGGCTGGAGACCAGGCTGGGGCCGGGCGGCACCACCCTCTCCGCCGGCGAGGAGCAGCTCGTGGCCTTCGCGCGGCTGCTGGTCCGCGACGTCCGTGTGGTCGTCCTCGACGAGGCCACCGCCCGGATGGACCCGGTCACGGAGGAGCTCGTCGTCCGCGCGGCCGACCGCCTTCTCGCCCGGCGCACCGGGCTGCTGGTCGCCCACCGGCTCGGCACGGTGCAGCGCGCCGACCTGGTCGCGGTGCTCGACCACGGCCGGGTGGTCCAGCAGGGTCCGCACGAGGAGCTCGCGGCGGTGCCGGGACCCTTCCGGGAGCTGCTGCGCTCGGGCGACGCGGACGCCGTGCGGGAGACCAGCGCGCTCCCGGCCGCCGGCGGGGCGGCCACCGACGGCGCCCCCGACGGGCCGGCCGCCGTCGGCGGGGCCCGCCGGAGCGGGCCGCCCCCGGTGCGGCCGGAGCCCGGCGACGGGCCCAGCCTGACCCGCGGCATCGCCCACGCCCTCGGCATCCACCCCGGCTGGGGCCTCGCCGGCGCGGCGCTCTTCCTGGTGGCCTCGGTGACGGGCGCGTTCGGGACGCTGACCGGCTGGGCGTGGGGCCGGATCGTCGCCGACCTCTCCGACGGCGGCACGCCGCTGGCCCTCACCGCGGTGGTGGTGGTCAGCCTGCTCACGGCGCCGCTCGCCATCACGGCCGCCTTCCTGCGATACCCCCACTGGTGGGTCGCGGTGCTGCTCCGCACCCGCCTGTCGGTGCTGGTGGGCCAGACCCGCCAGCGGCGGCTGCACCGCACGCCGCCGGGCGAGGTGGTCGCCCGCACCATGGACGCGGACCGCTACGCGCGGTACGCCGACCGGTGGGTCGACCTGGGCAACGGCCTGGTCATCGTCGTGGTCACCACCCTCGCGGCCAGGAGCCTCCTGGCCGGTGGTGTCCTGCTCGCCGTCATGGTCGCCTCGGCCCTCGCCTCCTCGGCGGGACGCCCGGTCGCCGGGCGCTCGGCCGCCGAGGCCTCGCGCGCCCGCGCCTCCTTCGGCCGGTCGCTGGTCTCCGTCCTCGACTGCGTGCGCACCGTCAAGCTCGCCGCGGCGACACCGGCCGTCCGCCGCCACCTCGGACGGGTCGACTCCGGCCGCGTCGACGCCGCCGTCCGCGAGCACCGGGTCCAGGCGGCCCTCGACGGCGTGCCCGTCGTGGTCGTGCAGTGCGGCGTGGTCGCGGCGTGGGCGGTGCTGGTGGCGGGTGGTTGGGGGCTGGCCACCGCGCTGCTCGTCGCCTCGGCGGTCAACGGCTTCGACTGGTTCGGCCGGGTGGCCGGATCGGTCATCACCGAGGCCCCGGGCACGCGCTCCTGGCAGCGGGCCACCAGCCGGTTGGCCGGCGGAGCCGACCTGATGACGCTGCCGTCCGGGGTCGACCTGGTGCAGGGCACCGCCCCCGCGCCGGAGCCCGCGCCGCGGGAGCCCCTGCGCACCCTCGAGCTGCGGGACGTGGGCGCCGTCCACGACGACGGGACGCTCGGGGTGGCCGGTGTCGACCTCACCGTCTCCTCCGGCGAGCTGGTCCTGCTGCTCGGCCAGGTGGGGTCGGGCAAGAGCAGCCTGCTGGCCGCGCTCGCCGGCCTGGTCGACCACACCGGGTCGATCCGCTGGAACGGCGCGGAGGTCGAGGACGCCGAGGTCTTCCTGCGGCCGGGGCAGGTGGCGCACGTGGCCCAGGTGCCCCGCGTGCTCTCGGGCAGCTTCGCCGACAACGTCCTGCTCGACCACGCCACCGACCGCGGGCTCGACACGGCGGTGACCGACGCCCGGCTGCACACCGACGTCGACGAGGCCGGGGGGCCGCACGCCCTCGTCGGGCACCGCGGCGTACGGCTCTCCGGGGGGCAGGTCCAGCGGCTGGCCCTGGCCCGCGCCCTGGCGACCGACGCCGAGCTGCTGCTGGCCGACGACGTCTCGAGCGCGCTGGACGCGGCGACGGAGGTGGAGCTGTGGGAGGCCCTGCGGCGCCGCGGCACGACGGTCGTCGGTGCGACGTCGAAGCGCTCGGCGCTGGCCCGGGCCGACCGGGTCGTGGTCCTCGCCAACGGGGCGGTCGCCGCCGTCGGCCCGTGGTCCGAGCTGTCACGGACGTGGGGGCACCTCGCCGGGTGAGGGGTCCGGCCGCGACCGGACAGCCGGTAGGTTCCACCGGTGTGCGCCCCCTGATGTCGACCGCCGCCCTGCTCACCGTGCTGGCCCTTCCCGGCTGCGCGGAGGCGGAGGAGATTGCCCGCGACGCCGCTGGCCAGGCAGGCTGTGCCGTCGCTCAGCAGGCGGTGGCCGACGCCGAGGACCGCGTCCGCCAGGTGGCGAAGGACATCGGCGCCAACCCGCAGGCGGCCGAGCGGGAGCTGCGCGCGCTGGCCGGGGTGCTCGACGGCGCCGCGCAGCAGCTCGAGGGTGAGGCGCAGACCCAGGTCCAGCGCGCCCGGGAGGCGGTCGACGGGCTGCTCGTCGAGGCTCGGCAGGCCGCCGACGGCACCCGGGTCGACGAGGTCGCCGTCGAGGAGGGGCAGCGCGAGCTCGACCGCGCGTTGGAGGCTCTCGCCACCGTCTGCTGAGGGGCGGGTGAGCCGCACCACGCCGCGCCGGACCTCGGAATAGGCAGCGGGCGGGGCGCAGTTGGACGATGGGTCCGCACCCGACCGGAAGGCCCCATGACCGCGACCGCCGCCCCCGCTCCCGTCGACCATCGCCCCAGTGGTCGGCCGCTGGTGCTGGCCGTGCTCGCACTCGCCGTGGGTGGCTTCGCCATCGGCACCACCGAGTTCGTCACCATGGGGCTGCTGCCGCAGATCGCGGAGGGCATCGGGGTGTCGGAGCCCCAGGCCGGCCACGTCATCTCGGCGTACGCGCTCGGCGTGGTGGTCGGTGTGCCGATCCTCTCCTTCTTCGCCGCCCGTCTGCCCCGCCGTGGACTCCTGGTCGGGCTGATGGGCGCCTACGCCGTGTTCAACCTGCTCAGCGCGGTCGCCACCGGCTACGGGATGCTCGTCGTGGCACGGTTCCTCGACGGCCTGCCCCACGGCGCGTACTTCGGTGTGGCCAGCCTCGTCGCCGCCAGCCTGGCAGCGCCGGAGCGGCGCGGACGAGCGATCGCCAGCGTGATGCTCGGCCTCAGCGTCGCCAACGTGGTCGGCGTCCCGGCAGCCACCTGGGTGGGGCAGAACCTCGGCTGGCGCGCGGCGTACCTCATCACCGCGGCGTTGGCGGCGCTCACGATGGCGCTCGTGCTGGCCTTCGTCCCGTCCGTGCCCGGCGACAAGGAGACCACCGGGCGACGCGAGGCCCGCGACTTCTTCCGCCGGCGCCAGGTGTGGCTGACGATGGCTGCGGGGGCGGTCGGCTTCGGCGGCATGTTCGCCGTGTACTCCTACATCGCCACGACGGTCACCGACGTCGGGGGACTCGGTCGCGGAGCGGTGCCCTTCTTCCTGCTCGCCTTCGGTCTCGGCATGGTCGCCGGCACCTGGCTGGGCGGTGAGCTGGCCGCCTGGTCGGTCTTCCGCTCGTTGATCTGGTCAGGCATCGGGTCGGCCGTCGTCATGGTGGTCTTCTGGGCCGTGGCGCCGCTGGGCTGGTGGCTGCTGCCGGTCGTCTTCACCATCACGGCCCTCGGGTCGGTGCTGGTGACCAACCTGCAGGTGCGGCTGATGGACGTCGCCGGCGACGCGGTGACGCTGGGTGCGGCGATGAACCACGCCGCCCTCAACATCGCCAACGCGATGGGAGCCTGGTTGGGTGGGCTGGTCATCGCCGCCGGCCTCGGCTACCGGGCGCCGGCGCTCGTCGGCGCAGGGCTCTCCGTGCTCGGCGTCGCCATCCTGCTGTGGTCGGCGGCGGACCAGCGGGCCGAGCACCGCCGGGTTCAGCGCGCGACCTGAGGCACGCCTTCCAGTGCCGATCCGTCACCCATCTTCTCGCTGGAGATGACGCTCATGGTGCCGTCGCTCTCGAGCACGACGGCCGCGACCTTCGCGAGGCTGCCGGTGCCGGTCGCCCGCACCGCCTGCCGGAGCTCGTCGAGGTTGACCCGCTGCTGGCGCATCGTGTCCATCAGCGGCTCGCCGTCACGCAGGAGCAGCGTGGGGCCCGCGGTGAGGGCGCGGCGGGTGACCGGGAACCACGACGTGACCTTCGCGACGACGTACTGCAGCGCGCAGAGCAGCGCGAGGGCCGTGGCGCCCTCGACCCACGCCACCTCGCTGCTGAGGAAGATCGTGGCGAGCGTCGAACCGAAGGCGACCGTGACCACCAGGTCGAAGGCGTTGAGCTTGGTGAGCGTGCGCTTGCCGGAGGTGCGCAGGGCCAGCACGACGAAGGCGTAGGCCGCGGCGCCCACGAGGACCACGCGAAGGACATCGGACCAGGAGTCGAACCACATGCACGACCCGTACCCCGTGTCGGGGAGGATGGTCCCCATGTCCACCTCCCGCCCGCGCGTGCTCTCCGGCATCCAGCCGACGGCCGACTCGTTCCACTTCGGCAACTACCTCGGCGCACTGCGGCAATGGGTGACCCTGCAGGAGGACCACCAGCCGTTCTTCTTCATCGCCGACCTGCACGCGATCACCGTCGAGCAGGACCCGAAGGTCCTCCGCGAGCGCACCCTGCGGGCCGCGGCGCAGCTGCTCGCCGCCGGTGTGGACCCGGACCGGGCGGCGATCTTCGTCCAGTCCCAGGTGCCCGCCCACGCGCAGCTGGGCTGGGTGCTGCAGTGCCTCACCGGCTTCGGCGAGGCGCGGCGGATGACGCAGTTCAAGGACAAGTCGGCCAAGCAGGGGGAGGGGGCCGCGAGCGTCGGCCTCTTCACCTACCCCGTCCTCCAGGCCGCCGACATCCTGCTCTACCGGCCCCACTACGTGCCGGTGGGCGAGGACCAGCGCCAGCACCTCGAGCTCACCCGCGACCTGGCCCAGCGGTTCAACAGCCGCTACCAGAAGACCTTCCGGCTGCCGGAGCCCTACATCCTCAAGGCGACCGGGAAGATCGCGGACCTGCAGGACCCGACCCGGAAGATGTCCAAGTCGTCGTCCGCGCCCAGCGGCATCATCGACATGCTCGACGACCCCAAGGTCAGCGCCAAGAAGGTGCGCTCGGCCGTGACCGACTCAGGGTCCGAGATCCGGTTCGACGTCGACGAGAAACCGGGGATCAGCAACCTGCTCACCATCCACTCCGCGCTCACCGGCACCGACATCGAGGCCCTGGAGGAGCAGTACGCCGGTCGCGGCTACGGCGACCTGAAGAAGGAGCTGGCCGAGATCGTCGTCGACTTCGTGACGCCGTTCCGCGACCGCACGCTGGCCCTCCTCGACGACCGGGCGCACCTCGACGACGTGCTGCGCCGGGGCGCGGAGACGGCGGGTGCGGTGGCGGAGGCGACGCTGGGCGACGTCTACCAGCGCGTGGGCTTCGTGGCGGCCGGCCAGTAGGGTCGAGGCATGCCGACGATCGGGGTCGCCGTCGCGATCCCTGAGCCCTGGGGCACCCAGCTGCAGGACTACCGGAGCAGCCTGGGTGACGCGACGGCGACGATGATCCCGACCCACATCACGTTGGTGCCGCCGACCGAGCTGCGCGAGGAGGAGGTGCCGGGCGTCGTCGAGCACCTCGACGCGGTGGCGGCCGGGCGGGCGCCGTACCGCGTCCACCTGCGGGGGACCGGCACGTTCCGCCCCGTCTCGCCGGTCGTCTTCGTCTCCCTCGTCGAGGGCATCTCGCAGTGCGAGCAGCTCGCGGCGGCGCTGCGCCGGGGACCGCTGGCGGTCGACCTCAGCTTCCCGTACCACCCGCACGTCACCGTCGCCCACCACCTCGCGGAGGAGCGGCTCGACCGGGCCTTCGAGGACCTCGGCGGCTTCGACTGCGAGTTCGTGGTCGAGGAGTTCCACCTCTACGTCCACCACGAGGTGCAGGGCTGGCAGGCCGACCGGGCGTTCCCCCTCACCGGCCCCTGACCCGGCTCGACCGCCCCCGGTCCGTCCACCCGATCCGTCCGCTGTCTGCGCAGGTCGCGGGGGTGGTGGGTACCGGGCGGGCATGTCGATGATGGACCGGATCGCCGGCGGTGTCGCCGGCGTGCGCCGTCGTCGGCCGTTCGTCGACCGCCTGGTGCGGGTGCAGGAGCACTACGGATCGGTCCGCGCCTCCCAGCAGGCCGGTGCGATGACCTACTACGCCTTCCTCGCGTTCTTCCCGCTGCTCGCGCTCTCCTTCTTCGTCGTCGGTCTCGTCTCCGAGGTGTGGCCGGACGCCAACGTCCACCTCCGGACTGTCATCACGTCGGTCCTGCCCAGCATCATCGGCCAGGAGGAGGGGCAGCTCTCGCTGCAGGACATCCGCACCTTCTCCGGGTGGGCCGCGCTGCTGAGCCTGGCGGCCGTCCTCTACACCGGCCTGGGCTGGCTCTCGGCGATGCGGGCCGCCCTCCAAGCGGTCTTCCAGGTGCCGGAGACCGAGTGGCTCGGCTTCCTCGGCGGCAAGCTGCGGGACCTGATGACCCTGCCGGTCATCGGGACGCTGCTGTTCGTCGCCGTCGTGCTCACCAGCTTCGTGGGCCGGTTCGCCGAGGACCTCCTGCTGTGGGCGCAGCTCGACGTCGGGCGCAGCTGGCTGGTCAGGCTGCTCACCGTGGGCTTCGGCATCGTCGCCAACGCCGTGCTGTTCTACGTGGCCTTCCGGATGCTCGCCCGCCCGCACCTGCCGCGGTCGTCCCTGTGGCGCGGGGCGCTGCTGGGCGCGCTGGCCTTCGAGGTGCTCAAGCAGCTCTCGAGCTACCTGCTGGCGGCCACGAAGAACCAGCCGGCCTTCCAGGCGTTCGGCATCGCGCTCATCCTCGTGGTCTGGATCAACTACTTCTCCCGGATCGTGCTGTACTCGGCTGCGTTCGCGTACACCTCACCCGCGGCGGTCGCGGCGCGGCGACGTCGCCTGCCGCCCGGCGCGGTGCAGGGCCCGCGGACGCCGACGCCCGAGGAGCTGCTCCGCCAGCACCGCCGGGCGGGGGCTGTGGTCGCGCCGTTCGCGGCCGGTGGCGCGACCGCCCTGGGGCTGGTCGCCTGGGTGAGGAGGAAGAGATCGGAGAGATCGGTGAGGTCGGCATGAGGCTGGAACGGCGGCACGCCTGGCTGCTGCTCGGGGTGGCGGTCTGGAACCTCCTGACGTACGCGATGTTCACGCGCAACCTGTGGGCGGCGTACGCCGAGGGGGAGGACCGCCCGACGGGCTACTGGGTCGCGCACACGGTGTTGATCGTGGTCAACGTGGCGATCGGCCTCGTCCTCGGCCGGCTCGGGCTCCGGGCGCTGCGGCACGCCGACGAGCAGCGGACGTCGACGGTCGGGGGCTAGCCCGGCCTGCGATCGGGGCACTCCGGCGGCAGGCGAGGCGACCGCGTGGCAGGCTACGGCCGTGCCCGCGATCGTCCTCCCCGCCGCGGTCCACCTCGGTGTCGCGGCGCTCGTGGCGCGCCGGTGACGGGGCGCCTGCCCCCGCGTCCGGTCTCGCGCGGCTGGACGGCGACCGCGGTGGTCTGTGGGGGTGGGTGGCGATCATCGACGCCGACCGGATCGAGTCACCCGGCTTCACGCTGCACGGTGCTGAGGTGCACAGCGGGCGACCGGCCGGGGTGCGGGTGGACCGCAAGGGTGCGGCTCCGGACCTCGTCGTCCCCAGCACGCCGTTCCTGCTCCCGGCCGGCCAGCTCGCGGAGGAGATCGACGTCCGCGTGCGGCGGTGAGGCGGCGCCGACGGAGTCCCCGGGGAACCGGGGACTCCGTCAACGGCGGCTCAGCCTCAGCGGCCCTGCTTCAACGCGGTACGCAGGTCCTTGTTGAGCTGGGAGATCACGTCGAGCGGGATCTCCTTGGGGCACGCGGCGGTGCACTCGCCGATGTTGGTGCAGCCGCCGAAGCCCTCGTGGTCGTGCTGGGCGACCATGTTGACGACGCGGTCGTAGCGCTCCGGCTGGCCCTGCGGCAGCTCGCCGAGGTGGGTGAGCTTGGCGCCCATGAAGAGCGACGCCGAGCCGTTGGGGCAGGCCGCGACGCAGGCTCCGCACGCGATGCAGGTGGCGGCGTCGAAGGAGCGGTCGGCCTTCTTCTTCTCGACCGGCACGGCGTGCGCCTCGGGGGCGGCGCCGGTGTTGACCGACACGTAGCCGCCGGCCTGGATGATCCGGTCGAAGGCGGAGCGGTCGACGAGGAGGTCGCGCAGCACCGGGAACACGTCGGAGCGCCACGGCTCGACGGTGATCTCGTCGCCGTCCTTGAACGAGCGCATGTGCAGCTGGCAGGTCGTGGTGACCTCCGGGCCGTGCGCCTCGCCGTTGATCATCAGCCCGCAGGTGCCACAGATGCCCTCACGGCAGTCGTGGTCGAAGGCGATCGGCTCCTCGCCCTGGGCGTTGAGGTTCTCGTTGAGCACGTCGAGCATCTCGAGGAAGCTCATGTCCTCGGAGACCTCGTCGAGCTCGTACTTCTGCAGGGCTCCGGGCGAAGCCGCGTCCGGCTGGCGCCAGATGTTGAGGGTCAGTCTCACTTGTAGCTCCGCTGCTTCATCTCGATGGCCGTGTAGATCAGGTCTTCCTTGTGCAGCACGGGCTGGCCGTCCTCGCCGCCCCACTCCCACGCCGCGACGTAGGCGAACTCGTCGTCGTGGCGCAGCGCCTCGCCGTCCTCGGTCTGCGACTCGGCGCGGAAGTGGCCGCCGCAGGACTCCCGGCGGTTCAGCGCGTCGATGCACATCAGCTCGCCGAGCTCGATGAAGTCAGCGACCCGGCCGGCCTTCTCCAGGCTCTGGTTGATGCTCTCGTTGGTGCCCAGCACCCGCAGGTCGGACCAGAAGGCGGCCTTGAGCTCGCGGATCATGTCGATCGCCTTGCGCAGGCCCTCCTCCGAGCGCTCCATGCCGCAGTACTCCCACATGATGTTGCCGAGCTCGCGGTGGAAGCTGTCGGCGGAGCGGGTGCCGTTGATGGAGAGGAACTTCTGGATCCGCTCCTCGACGCTCGCCCGGGCCTCGGCCACGGCCGGGTGCGACTCGTCGATGCGCTCGAACGGGCCGTCGGCGAGGTACTCGCGGATGGTGTTCGGCAGGACGAAGTAGCCGTCGGCCAGGCCCTGCATCAGCGCGGAGGCGCCCAGGCGGTTGGCGCCGTGGTCGGAGAAGTTCGCCTCACCGGTCACGAAGAGGCCGGGGATCGTGGACTGCAGGTGGTAGTCGACCCACAGCCCGCCCATGACGTAGTGGACCGCGGGGTAGATCCGCATCGGGGTCTCGTACGGGTCCTCGCCGGTGATCCGGGCGTACATGTCGAAGAGGTTGCCGTACTTGGCCTCGACGGCCGAGCGGCCGAGACGCTTGATCGCGTCGGCGAAGTCGAGGTAGACGCCCCGGCGGAAGTCGCCGACCATCGGGCCGACGCCGCGACCCTCGTCGCAGACGTTCTTCGCCTGGCGGGAGGCGATGTCGCGGGGGACCAGGTTGCCGAAGGAGGGGTAGATCCGCTCCAGGTAGTAGTCGCGGTCCTCCTCGGGGATGTCCCGCGGGTCCTTGTCGCAGTCCTCCTTGCGCTTCGGCACCCAGATCCGGCCGTCGTTGCGCAGCGACTCCGACATCAGCGTCAGCTTCGACTGGTGCTGGCCGGAGACGGGGATGCAGGTGGGGTGGATCTGCGTGTAGCAGGGGTTGGCCATGTAGGCGCCCTTGCGGTGCGCGCGCCACGTCGCGGTGACGTTCGACCCCATCGCGTTGGTGGAGAGGTAGAAGACGTTGCCGTAGCCGCCGGAGGCGAGGACCACGACGTCGGCGAGGTGCGTCTCGATCTCGCCGGTCACCATGTTGCGCGCGATGATGCCGCGCGCCTTGCCGTCGACCATGACCAGCTCGAGCATCTCGTGGCGGGTGTACTGGGTGACGGTGCCGGCCGCCACCTGGCGCTCCAGTGCCTGGTAGGCGCCGATGAGCAGCTGCTGGCCGGTCTGGCCGCGGGCGTAGAAGGTCCGGGAGACCTGCACGCCGCCGAAGGAGCGGTTGTCGAGCAGGCCGCCGTACTCGCGGGCGAACGGCACGCCCTGCGCGACGCACTGGTCGATGATGTTCGCGCTGACCTCGGCGAGGCGGTAGACGTTCGACTCGCGGGAGCGGTAGTCACCGCCCTTGACGGTGTCGTAGAAGAGGCGGTGGATCGAGTCGCCGTCCTCCTTGTAGTTCTTCGCCGCGTTGATGCCGCCCTGGGCCGCGATCGAGTGCGCGCGGCGGGGGGAGTCCTGGTAGCAGAAGACCTTGACGTTGTAGCCCTGCTCGCCCATGGTCGCGGCGGCCGAGCCACCGGCCAGGCCGGTGCCCACGATGATCACGTCGAGCTTGCGGCGGTTGGCGGGGTTGACCAGGCGGTTGTCGAACTTGCGCTGGCTCCACCGGCGCTCGATCGGGCCGACGGGCGCGACCGGGTCGACCAGCGGCTCGCCCGGCGTGTAGTAGCCGCGGGCGTCGTCGGAGACCTGGTGGGAGGGCTGGTTGAGCGGCGAGGAGCCGTCGTGGGCGGCCATGGTGGCGTTCCCTTACTTCTCGATGATGCCGGCGAGGACGGACAGGGGGACCAGCGAGAAACCGCCGGCGACCACGACCGCGAGCACCCAGCCGGCCTGCTTGGCGCGGGCCCGCGAGGAGGCGGTGTTGGTGAGGCCGAGGGTCTGCAGGGCGCTGAAGGTCCCGTGGTGCAGGTGCATGGCGAGGGCCAGCATCGCGAGCAGGTAGATGAGCGTCATCCACCACACGTCGAAGGTGTCCACCATGAGGTTGAAGGGGTCGTCGGTCTCGCCGCCGGCGGGGTTGACCTTCGGCACCGTGAAGTTCAGCAGGTGCCAGGCGATGAACAGCAGCAGCGCCAGCCCGCCCCAGCGCATGGTGCGCGAGGAGAGGGAGGAGTGCGCGTTCTTCTTCACGGCGTACTTCACCGTGCGCGCCGACGACGCGCGCTTCCACAGCGCCACCGCTGAGGCCACGTGGGCCACCAGGGCGACGATGAGCAGCACGCGCATCACCCAGAGGAAGCCCTCGTAGGGCAGCAGCGGTTCGCCGAACTCCCGCAGGTGGTGGGCGTAGTCGTTGAAGGCGTCGTGCCCGCCGAACGCCTTCAGGTTTCCGTACATGTGCGCGAGCACGTAACCGATGAAGACGAGGCCGCTCACGGCCATGACGAGCTTGAGCGCCACCGTGGAGCGCGTCGCGCGCGCCCCCTTGACGAGGGTCGGGGTTGCCACGAGAGGCCACGCTACCGCCCACCGTGCCCCCGCGGGCGGCGGCCGGGTGTGACAAATACCCGGTTGCCAACCGGCGGGTCAGGCGGCGGTGCGGCGACGGGCGCCGACGAGCGGGAGCAGGTGCTGCTCGACGAGCTCGTCGACCGCGTCGGTCCACGAGCGTGCCGTCGAGAGCTCCCGTGCCCGCTCGCCCAGCAGTGCCCGGTGCCTGTCGCCGGCGAGCACGGCCACGGCCCG
The DNA here is from genome assembly GCF_051280745.1 of Nocardioides ureilyticus. Lineage (NCBI taxonomy): Bacteria > Bacillati > Actinomycetota > Actinomycetes > Propionibacteriales > Nocardioidaceae > Nocardioides > Nocardioides ureilyticus. The sequence goes on from NZ_JBNCOG010000011.1 coordinate 38,363, forward strand.
CGCCGGGCCGAGGGGGTCGCCCGGCTCGTGCAGCAGGCCGGTCTCCAACGGCCGCACGACCTCGCGGGCGCCGCCGGCCCGCGGTGCCACGACGGGTACGCCGCTCGCGGCGGCCTCGCGCAGGACGTGGCAGCACGACTCCTCCTCGCCCGGGTGGACGAGCACGTCGAGGCTGGCCATCGCGACGGCCAGGTCGCCCGGCCCGAGCGCCCCGGTGAGCACCGCGCCGGGAAGCCGGCGGCGCAGCCAGTCGCGCTGCGGGCCGTCGCCGACGAGCACCGGCCGGATGCCGGGGACCTCGGTCAGGCTGGCCAGGCGTCGTACGCCGTGGCGGCGGTGCAGGCTGCCGACGTACCCCACGACCACGAGCGGTCCCTGGGGCGAGCGTGCCCGCGCCCAGCGGTCGTGCAGCCAGCTGTCGCGCAGGGCCGGGGTGAAGGCCCGCGTGTCGACGCCCGGCGACCAGACATCGGCCCGGGTGCCGTCCGCGGCGAGCCGCTCGGCCAGCCAGCCGGAGGTGACGAGGAGCCGGTCGGCGCGGTCGGCGACCGTGCGGCGCCAGCGCTCGAGCGAGGCGCCCGGCACGACCGACTGCTGGACCACGAGGCTCGGGAGGCCGGTGGCGCTCGCATGCTTGAGCGCCTTGCGCCCGAGCCGGCCCGGGGAGGTGACGTGGACGACGTCGGGGCGGAAGGCGTCGAGGGCCGCCCGGACCTGGGCGCCGGGCCGGTCGTGGGGCCCGACCCGGTCCACGCGGCAGCCGCGGTAGTCGGCCAGGCCGGGGGCCGGCGCGACCAGCCGCACCTCGTGGCCCTGGTCGACGAGCCGGTCGACGACCGCCTTGACGGTCGTGGTGGTCCCGTCGACGGCGGGGTAGTAGGTCTCGGTCACCATCGCGATCCGCACCTGGCCACCGTCGGCCGCCCGGGGCAACAGCAGGTGACGACCAGCGGACCTCTGGGCGAACCGGGTCGAAAACGTCACACTGCCTAGCCGCGGCGTGAGCGGCTCCCTAGGGTGCCGACCATGGACAAGGGGACTGTTGCCGGAGAGGTCGAGGGCGGCCTCGACGAGCCGGCCGGGCTCGAGCCCGAGCAGGGCACGCTGGAGCTGGCCGATCCGGCCGACCGCTGGACGGTGGCCGACTGGGAGCACGCGGCGGCCGCCGTGCTGCGCAAGTCGCGCCGCCTCAAGGAGGACGATCCCGACACGGCCGTGTGGGACAGGCTGACCCGCACCACGCTGGACGGCATCGAGGTCACCCCGCTCGGCACGCCCGCCCTGCTCGACGGCCTCGCGACGGCGGGTCGCCCCACCCGCAGCGGTCCGTGGGACGTCCGGGCCCACCTCCGCGCCGTCGGCGCACCCGCGAAGGAGGGCAACGAGGCGGCACTGGCCGACCTCGACGGCGGCGTGGCGTCACTGTGGGTCGAGGCCGCCGCCGACACGGACCTGACCGCCCTCCTGGAGGGCGTGCTGCTCGACCTCGCGCCGGTCGTCCTCGACGCACCGACCGCCCCGGTGGCGGTGGCGGAGGCGTTCCTGGCCCACCTCGGCGACACGGAGCCGGCGCCCGGCACCAACCTCGGCGTGGACGGGCTGGCCGACGAGGAGGCCGTCCTCGCCGTGGCCCGGCTGGCGCTGGAGAAGGGCGTGCTCGGCGTGGTCGTCGACGCGACCGCCGCCCACGACCTCGGCGCGTCCGACGCCCAGGAGCTGGGCTACTCGCTGTGGGTGGCCGCCCGGGTCCTGCGCGTGCTCACCGGCGCGGGCATCGGCATCGAGGAGGCGGCCGGGCTGCTGGAGTTCCGGTACGCGGCGACCGACGAGCAGTTCCCCACGATCGCGAAGCTCCGTGCGGCGCGCCGGTTGTGGGCCCGGGTGCTCGAGCTGAGCGGGGCCGCGCCGGCCGAGCAGCGCCAGCACGCGGTGACCAGCCGGCCGATGATGAGCAAGTACGACCCGTGGGTCAACATGCTCCGCACCACCGTCGCCGCCTTCGCGGCCGGCACGGGCGGCGCCGAGGCGGTCACGGTGTTGCCGTTCGACAGCCCGCTGGGCCGCCCGGACGCCTTCGGTCGCCGGATCGCGCGCAACACCTCGCACCTGCTGATCGAGGAGTCCCACGTCGCGAAGGTCGCCGACCCGGCCGGCGGCTCCTACGCCGTGGAGCGGCTCACCGACGACCTCGCCCGCGCCGGCTGGGAGGTGCTCGGCCGCCTCGACGACGGCGAGCCGTTCGCCGACATGGTCGCCGAGACCGTCGACCGCCGGGAGCGCCAGATCGCCACCCGCAAGCGGCCGATCACGGGGCTCAGCGAGTTCCCGAACCTCGCCGAGGAGCTGCCCCAGCGGCAGCCCGACCCGGCCGCGGACGCGGTGCGCCGGTACGGCGCCGCCTTCGAGGAGCTGCGCGACGCGCCGGTCGCCCAGCACGTCTTCCTCGCGACGCTCGGCCCGGTGGCGAGCCACACGGCGCGGGCGACCTTCGCGACGAACCTGCTCGCGGCCGGCGGCATCGCCGTGGACGTCGCCGGCCCGACGACCGACGTCGACGAGCTCGTCGCGGCGTACGACGCCAACGGCCGGAGCCCGGTCGTGTGCCTGGCCGGGGCCGACCCGACGTACGCCGAGTGGGGCGAGCAGGCCGTGGCCGGGCTCCGCGAGGCCGGCGCCCGGTACGTCGTCATCGCCGGGGTCTCGGCGAGCTCGACCACCGAGGTCCACGAGGTGGTCGACGACTTCTGCGCGATGGGCGTCGACGCCCTCGCGTTCCTCACCCGCACGAGGGAGCAGCTGACGTGACCGTCCCGAAGAGCTTCGCCGGCCTGCCGTTGGTCTCGACAGGCTCGACCAGCGAGACGACCGAGACCAGCGAGACGACCGAGACCAGCGAGACCAGCCGGGCGAGCGGCGAGGCGTGGACCTCGCCGGAGGGCATCGAGATCAAGCCCGCCTACACCGCGGCCGACCTCGAGGGCCTCGACGCGCTGGACACCTTCCCGGGGCTCAGCCCGTTCCTGCGCGGGCCGTACCCGACGATGTACACCACGCAGCCGTGGACCATCCGGCAGTACGCCGGCTTCTCGACGGCCGAGGAGTCCAACGCCTTCTACCGCCGCAACCTCGCGGCCGGCCAGAAGGGGCTCAGCGTCGCCTTCGACCTGGCGACCCACCGCGGGTACGACTCCGACCACCCGCGCGTGCGCGGCGACGTCGGCATGGCCGGCGTGGCGATCGACTCGATCTACGACACCCGGACCCTCTTCGACGGCATCCCGCTGGACGAGATGTCGGTGTCGATGACCATGAACGGCGCGGTGCTGCCGGTGCTGGCGCTCTACATCGCTGCTGCCGAGGAGCAGGGGGTGCAGCCGGAGCAGCTCGCAGGGACCATCCAGAACGACATCCTCAAGGAGTTCATGGTCCGCAACACCTACATCTACCCGCCGGCGCCGTCGATGCGGATCATCTCCGACATCTTCGCCTTCACCAGCCAGCGGATGCCGCGGTTCAACTCGATCTCGATCTCCGGCTACCACATGCAGGAGGCCGGGGCGACGGCCGACCTGGAGCTCGCCTACACGCTCGCCGACGGGGTCGAGTACATCCGCGCCGGGCTCGACAGCGGGTTGACGATCGACCAGTTCGCGCCGCGGCTGAGCTTCTTCTGGGCGATCGGCATGAACTTCTACATGGAGGTCGCCAAGATGCGCGCCGCCCGCGCGCTCTGGTCGCGCCTGGTGCGCCAGTTCGACCCGCAGAACCCGAAGTCGCTCAGCCTGCGCACCCACTCGCAGACCTCCGGCTGGTCCCTGACCGCGCAGGACGTCTTCAACAACGTCCAGCGCACCTGCATCGAGGCGATGGCCTCCACCCAGGGCCACACCCAGTCGCTGCACACCAACGCCCTCGACGAGGCGATCGCGCTGCCGACCGACTTCTCCGCACGCATCGCTCGCAACACCCAGCTCCTGCTGCAGCAGGAGAGCGGCACGACCGGGACCATCGACCCGTGGGCCGGCTCCTACTACGTCGAGCGGCTGACCCACGACATCGCCGAGCGGGCGTGGGCGCACATCCAGGAGGCCGAGCAGGCCGGCGGCATGGCCAAGGCCATCGAGCAGGGCATCCCGAAGATGCGCATCGAGGAGGCCGCGGCCCGCACCCAGGCCCGGATCGACTCCGGGGTGCAGAAGGTCATCGGTGTCAACACCTACCGCCTCGCGGCCGAGGACAAGCTCGACGTCCTCAAGGTCGACAACGACGACGTCTACCGCCAGCAGGTCGCCAAGCTGGAGCGGCTCCGGGCCGAGCGCGACGACGACGCCGTGCGCCGCGCGCTCGAGGCGCTCACGAACAGCGCCGAGCGGGGGGTCTCGACAAGCTCGACCAGCGGAGGAAGCCTCGAGGGCAACCTGCTCGCCCTCGCGGTGGACGCCGCCCGTGCCAAGGCGACCGTCGGGGAGATCTCCGAGGCGCTGGAGAAGGTCTACGGCCGCCACCAGGCCGTCATCCGTACCATCAGCGGCGTGTACCGCGACGAGTCCGGCGCCGGCGAGGGCGGCACCCTGGTGCAGCAGGTCCTCGACGCCACCGCGGAGTTCGAGGAGGCCGAGGGCCGCCGCCCGCGCATCCTGGTCGCGAAGATGGGCCAGGACGGCCACGACCGGGGCCAGAAGGTGATCGTCTCCGCCTTCGCCGACATGGGCTTCGACGTCGACGTGGGGCCGCTCTTCTCCACGCCCGAGGAGGTCGCCCAGCAGGCGGTCGACGCCGACGTCCACATCGTCGGGGTCTCCTCGCTCGCCGCCGGCCACCTCGCGCTCCTGCCGGCGCTGCGCGACGCGCTCGCCGAGCAGGGCCGGTCCGACATCATGATGGTGATCGGAGGCGTGATCCCGCCCGACGACGTTCCGACGCTGCTGGAGATGGGCGCCGCTGCGGTGTTCCTGCCGGGCACCGTCATCGCCGAGTCGGCGCTGGACCTGCTCGCGCGGCTGCGGGAGCAGCTCGGTCACTGATGCCACCTGACGTCCCCACCCTCGTCGAGGGCGTCCGTGCCGGTCGGCGGGCCGCGGTGTCGCAGGCGATCACGCTCGTGGAGTCCTCGCGACCCCAGCACCGGGCGCTCGCCCGCGAGCTCCTGACCGAGCTGGCCGGCCTCGACAGGCTCGACCGACGGGCGGGCCGGGAGGTCGTCCGGGTCGGCATCTCGGGAGTCCCCGGCGTCGGGAAGTCCACCTTCATCGAGTCGCTCGGCAGCCGCCTCACCGCGGCCGGGCACCGGGTCGGCGTGCTGGCGGTGGACCCGTCCTCGGTGCGCACCGGCGGGTCCGTCCTCGGCGACAAGACCCGGATGGGCCGGCTCGCCTCGGACCCCGCCGCGTTCATCCGGCCCTCGCCGAGCGCCGGCACGCTCGGCGGCGTGGCCCGGGCGACGGTGCAGGCGATGGCGGTGCTCGAGGCGGCGTCGTACGACGTGGTGCTGGTCGAGACGGTCGGCGTCGGCCAGTCGGAGGTCACCGTCGCGGGGATGGTCGACACCTTCCTCTTCCTCACCCTCGCCCGCACCGGCGACCAGCTGCAGGGCATCAAGAAGGGCATCCTCGAGATCGCCGACGTCATCGCGGTCAACAAGGCCGACGGCGACCGCGAGGGCGAGGCCCGCGTGGCCGCGCGGGACCTCGCCGGCGCGCTGCGCCTGGTGCGCGGGATGGAGGAGTGGTCGCCGCCGGTGGTGACCTGCTCGGGCCTCACCGACGTCGGCGTGGACGACCTGTGGGACCGCGTCCTCGCCCACCGCGACCACCTCGGTCGCGACGGGCTGGCCCGCAAGCGGGCCGAGCAGCAGCTGGACTTCACCTGGGCGATGGTCCGCGACGAGCTCGACCAGCGGCTGCGGCACTCGCCGGCGGTCCGCGCCGTGCGCGAGGAGGTCCGGGCCGCGGTGCTCGCCGGCGAGCTGCCCGCGACGGTGGCGGCCGACCGGATCCTCGCGGCGTACGACGGCGGGCGGGACGGCTGAGCGGTGCTCCGGTGGGCGAGAGCCCCTGTCCCGGGATGACCCGTCCGGGTCCTTCGAAGATGGGACACCTGACCCATGTCCTCGGGACTGGGGCCGGGTCAGGATCGGGTCCTCATCCACCGGAGAAGGACTGCCCATGAACCGCACCACCGCCGCCTCGCTCGCGGCCCTCGCTCTCCTCGCCCCGGCGACCGCCGCCCTGGCCGCTCCCACCGCACCGGCGCGCTCCGCCGACGCTCAGGTCGTCGCCAACAGGCTCGTGATGCCGCTCAGCCTCGCGGTCGGCAACAACGGCGCGGCGTACGTCTCCCAGAACTTCCCGATGGGTCCGGACGCCCCGGCCACCATCCTGAGGGTGAAGAAGGGCAAGGCTCCCAAGGTCGTGGCCAGGGCGTCCGAGGGCCGGGAGATCGGCGCGCTCGACGTCACGGGCCCGACCGTGACCTTCGCCGTCTCCTGGGGCGAGAACGAGGGCGGCATCGTCCGCCAGCTCCGCAAGGGCAAGGTCAGCACCCTCGGCGACATCGGGGCGGCCGAGGAGGCGACGAACCCGGACGGGGACGTCACCTACGGCTTCTCGGACCTGCCCGAGGACTGCGAGGTGCCGCCGTACCTCCAGCCCTACCCCGGAGTGGTCGAGACGCACCCGTACGCCACCGCCCGGTCCGGCAGCACGGTCTACGTCGCCGACGCCGGGGCGAACGCGATCTTCAAGATCCGAGGCGGCGAGGTCACCCCGGTCGGGGCGCTGCCCGCCGTCGAGGTGCCCGTCTCGGCCGAGGCGGCCGAGGCCCTGGACCTGCCGGAGTGCGTGGTGGGCCACACCGTGGCGCTCGAGGGCGTGCCCACCGACGTCGAGGTCGGCCGGGACGGTCAGCTGTACGTCAGCAGCCTTCCCGGGGGACCGGAGGACGGCAGCCTCGGTGCCAACGGCGCGGTCTACCGGATGGACCCCGGGACCGGCGAGACGACCAAGGTGGCCGGAGGCTTCGTGAGCACCACGGGCGTGGCAGTGGCGCCGAACGGCGACCTCTACGTCAGCGAGCTCTTCACCGGCCGGATCCTGAAGGTCGCCGCCGGCAGCGAGACCCCGCAGCTGCTCCGCACGGCGGCGATGCCGGCCGCGCTCGAGATCAAGGGCTCCCGCCTGTGGGCCACGACCAACGTGATGCCGGGCGAGGACGGCCCGCCGAATGGCAAGGTCATGCGCTTCCGGCGCTGACCGAGCGGCACCCCGGGAGGCGCCGCACCGCGAGCGGGCCTCGGCCGACGGCCGGGGCCCGCCCGTGCGTGGGCCGGGTGAACTACCGTGGTCCCCCTGATGTCCAGGTCCCCTCACGTGAACGAGCTGATCCGCGAGGTCGTCGAGCAGCACGAGGTCGAGCTCGTCGACCTCCGGCGCGACCTCCACGCCCACCCCGAGCTGTCCTGGCACGAGAGGCGGACGACCGACCTGGTCGCCGAGCGGGTCGCCGCGGCGGGCTGGTCGGTGACCCGGATGCCGCGCTCCGGGCTCGTCGCGGACCTCGGCGACGACCTCGCAGCGCCGCTCGTCGCCCTGCGGGCCGACCTGGACGCCCTCCCCGTGCCCGACACCACCGGCGACCCGTGGGCCAGCACGGTCGACGGCGTCGCCCATGCGTGCGGGCACGACGTCCACACCACCTGCCTCGTCGGAGCGGCCACGGCCCTCGGCGCCCTCCACCGCGCCGGCCTGCTCGAGGGGCGGGTGCGCCTGCTCTTCCAGCCGGCCGAGGAGGTGATGCCGGGTGGGGCGCTCTCCCTGCTGGAGCACGGGGCCCTCGACGGGGTCGGTCGGGTCTTCGGCCTGCACTGCGACCCGAGCCTCGACGTCGGCCACGTGGGGCTGCGCGAGGGACCGATCACCGGTGCCGCCGACCACCTCGACATCACCCTGACCGGCTCGGGCGGGCACACCTCCCGGCCGCACCTGACCGAGGACCTCACCTACGCGCTGGGCAAGGTCGTCACCGAGCTGCCGGCGATCCTGTCGCGCCGGCTCGACCCCCGCGCCGGGGTCAGCGTGGTCTGGGGCATGGTGCAGTCGGGCTCGGCGCACAACGTCATCCCGAACACCGGCCAGATCGGCGGGACCGTCCGGATGCTCGACGCGATCGCCTGGGCCGATGCCGAGAAGCTGGTGCCGGTCCTCATCGAGCAGGTCGTCGCGCCGTACGGCGTCCACGCCCACGTCGACTACCGGCGCGGTGTGCCCCCGGTGGTCAACGACGCCGCGTCCCTCGCGGTGCTGACCGGAGCCGTGGAGGACGTCGTGGGGGAGGAGGGCCACGTGCTCACCCAGCAGAGCCTCGGCGGTGAGGACTTCGGCTGGTTCCTGGACCGGGTCCCCGGCGCCATGGGCCGGCTCGGGACGCGGACGCCCGGCGGGCCGACCTACGACCTGCACCAGGGCAACCTGCGGATCGACGAGCGGGCGGTGGCCGTGGGAGCGCGGGTGCTCGCCGGCGCGGCGGCGGCCGCGGTGCGCACCGGCGGCCCGGCCATGGGAACCGTTGGGTAACAACTTCGTCACGTGGCGCTGCCGGGAGGCTCCGGCGACTAAGGTTCGCCGTGGTCATGCGTCCGGTCCACGGGCGCGCCACCCAGAGCACATCGAGGAGGCGTCTTGCGACGCAGCACCAGGTTCGCAGCACTGCTGACCGCCGGAGTCCTGTCCCTGACCACCGCGGCCTGTGGCAGCGACGACGAGCCCACCACCGGCGGTGACCCGGGCGACGGCGGGTCCGACCTCAAGGTCGGCCTGGCCTACGACGTCGGGGGCCGTGGCGACCAGTCCTTCAACGACTCCGCGGCCAAGGGCCTGGACCGCGCGGTGGAGGAGTTCGGCTTCGAGCCGCAGGAGTCCGAGGCCGACGACGGCGAGGCGGAATCCGCCCGCGAGGAGCGGCTGCGCACCTTCGCGGACGCGGGCTACAACCCGGTCATCGCGGTCGGGTTCGCCTACTCGCCCTCGGTCGCCAAGGTCGCCGAGGAGTACCCCGACGTCAACTTCGCGATCATCGACGACGAGGCCGCGCAGGCCGACAACATCGCCAACCTGGTCTTCGCCGAGGAGCAGGGCTCCTTCCTCGTCGGTGCCGCCGCGGCCCTGAAGAGCGAGACCGACACCATCGGCTTCATCGGCGGCGTCGAGACCCCGCTCATCCAGAAGTTCGAGGCCGGGTACATCGCCGGCGCCGAGGCGGTCAACCCCGACATCACCGTCGAGACCGCCTACCTCACCCAGCCGCCGGACTTCAGCGGCTTCGCCGACCCGGCGAAGGGCAAGACGGCCGCCCAGGGCATGTACGACGGTGGCGCGGACGTGGTCTTCCACGCGGCCGGTGGTTCCGGTGGCGGTGTCTTCGAGGCGGCGTCCGACTCCGACGCGATGGCGATCGGTGTGGACTCCGACCAGTACCAGACCGCTGACGTCTCGGTCCGCGACGTCATCATCACCTCGATGCTCAAGAACGTCGACGTGGCGGTCTACGAGTACCTCGCCGCCGTCGCCGAGGGCGACGTGCCCTCGGGCGTCACCCGCTACGACCTCAGCGTCGACGGGGTGGGCTACTCCACCAGCGGGGGCATGATCGACGACATCACGTCCGAGCTCGAGGAGTACAAGCAGCAGATCGTGGACGGCGAGATCGAGGTCCCGACGACCCCGTGATCGTGGGCGCCGCGTCGCGGCGCCTCGACCGACCCGGCCGGGGTCGCGCGCCCGCACCGGGCACGCGGCCCCGGCGTTCGCTCGACATCGACCGACCTCGAGAGGTGCCCCCGCGTGAGTGACAGCGCAGCGACCGCAGCCCCCGAAGGAGCCGGCCGCGCGCCGGCCGTCCGGCTGCGGGGGATCGGCAAACGCTTCCCCGGCGTGATCGCCAACGACGACGTCAACATCGACGTCGAGGTGGGCACCATCCACGCGATCGTCGGCGAGAACGGCGCCGGCAAGTCGACGCTGATGAAGATCCTCTACGGCGTGCAGGCGCCCGACTCGGGGACGATCGAGATCGGCGGGAAGCAGGTCCGGCTCTCCTCGCCGGCGGACGCGATCGCCCAGGGCGTGGGCATGGTCTTCCAGCACTTCATGCTCGCCGACAACCTCACGGTGCTCGAGAACGTCGTGCTCGGCGCGGAGAAGCTGCACGGCATCGGCGGCGCGGCGCGAGCCGAGATCCGCCGGTTGTCGGAGGCCTACGGACTGGACGTGGACCCCGACGTCCTGGTCGAGGAGCTCGGCGTCGGCGACCGACAGCGGATCGAGATCCTCAAGGTGCTCTACCGCGGTGCCCGGGTCGTCATCCTCGACGAGCCGACCGCGGTGCTGGTGCCGCAGGAGGTCGACGAGCTCTTCGAGAACCTCCGGGGCCTCAAGTCCGAGGGACTCTCCGTCATCTTCATCTCCCACAAGCTCGACGAGGTGCTCGGCGTCGCCGACACCATCACCGTCATCCGCCGCGGCACGACGGTCGCGACCGTCGACCCGGCCGACGTCACCGCTCGCGAGCTCGCCGAGCTCATGGTGGGCTCGGAGCTGCCGTCGCCGTCCTCCGAGCGCTCCACCGTCACCGACGAGGTGCTGCTGCGGGTCCGTGACCTCCGGCTCCCCGGCGCCGGTGGCCGGCCGCTCGTCGACGGCGTCTCCTTCGACATCCACCGGGGCGAGGTGCTGGGCCTCGCGGGGGTCGAGGGCAACGGCCAGGCCGAGCTCGTGGAGTCGCTGATGGGCATGCGGTCCGGTGCGACCGGCACCATCGAGCTCGCGGGAGCCGACCTCACCGCCCTGGGCACCGGCGCTCGCCGCGAGGCCGGGATCGGGTACATCCCCGAGGACCGGCACCGGCACGGGCTGCTGCTCGACTCGCCCCTGTGGGAGAACCGGGTGCTCGGCCACCAGACCCGCCCGCCGAGCGCCCGCCGCGGGCTCATCGACCGTCGCGCCGCGCGCCAGGACACCCTGCGGATCATCGAGGAGTACGACGTCCGCACGCCGGGACCGGACACCGTGGCCCGTGCGCTCTCCGGCGGCAACCAGCAGAAGCTGATCGTCGGCCGCGAGATGAGCGGCGACCCCGTGCTGCTCATCGCCGCCCACCCCACCCGTGGCGTCGACGTGGGCGCCCAGGCCGCGATCTGGGACCACATCCGCGCCGCCCGTCGAGAGGGCCTTGCCGTGCTGCTCATCTCCGCCGACCTCGACGAGCTGATCGGCCTCTCGGACCGGATCCAGGTGATCCTGCGAGGCCGCCTCGTCGGTGAGTTCGACCCCTCGGACGTCACGCCCGAGCGCCTCGGCTCCGCCATGACCGGCGCCGGCGCGGAGGGTGTCGCGTGAGCGGCCGGCCCGCGCGGTTGCTGCTGGGCCTGGCCGCGCCGGCACTGGCGCTGGTCGCGGCGTTCCTCATCACCAGCGTGGTGCTCGTCGTCGCCGGTGACCCCGCCGGGGAGGTGTGGTCGACGATACTGACCCCGCCCGAGCCGCGGAACGTCGCCAACATCGTCAACAACGGCGCAGTCCTCTACCTCTCGGGCCTCGCGGTGGCCATCGGGTTCCGGATGAACCTGTTCAACATCGGTGTCGACGGGCAGTACCGGATCGCGGCGTTCGCCGCCGCCGTGGTGGCCGGCGAGGCCTGGTTGCCGGGCTACCTCGGCACGGCGCTCGCGATCGTGGTCGCGATGCTCGTCGGTGCCGCGTGGGCAGGCATCGCAGGTGTCCTGCGCGCGACCCGCGGGGTCAGCGAGGTCATCTCCACGATCATGCTGAACGCCATCTCCACCGGTCTGGTGGCCTACCTGCTGCGCCGGGTCGCGGTCCGCGAGCCGGGCAGCAACATCGTCGGCACGGCCGAGATCCCCGAGGGCGCCCGGATCGGCGGTATCTCCATCGGCGGCTCGGCCGGGGTGGAGATCTACGGCTTCGTGGTCATCGCCGCCCTGGCGGGGTTCCTCTACTGGTTCGTGCTGGGGCGCACCCGGTTCGGCTTCGACCTGCGGGCGACCGGCGACTCGGCGACGGCCGCCGTGGCCAGCGGGATCAGCGTGCGGCGGATGATCATCGTCGCGATGCTGCTGTCCGGTGCGGTCGCCGGGCTCGTGGGCCTGCCCATCCTCTTCGGCGACGCCTACAGCTACGGCTCGACCTTCCAGTCCGGGCTCGGGTTCGCCGGCATCGCGATCGCCCTCCTCGGCCGCAACCACCCGGTGGGGATCGCGCTGGGCGCGTTGCTCTTCGCCTTCCTCGACGAGCAGTCGAACCCGCTGCAGATCCTGGTCGGCGTCTCCAGCGACATCGTGGCGATCACCCAGGGCGTGATCGTCCTGGCGGTCGTCATCTCCTACGAGCTCGTGCGGCGCTACCGCGTGCGCATGGAGCAGAAGGCGGTGGCCGCCGCGCTCGACCGGCCGTCCGGCGACAACGAGGAGGCCCACGCATGAGCACGCGCACGACGTCCCCCGCCTCACGCGACCGCGCGACCGGCGGCCTGCGCTCGCGGGTCCTGCGGGCCCGCCGGGCGAGCGGCCGCCTCTCGCCGTGGGCGTGGGTCGTCATCGTCGCCGCGGTGATCTTCGTCCTGGCGCTGCTCCAGCTGGTCACCGGTGTCGAGGCGCTCGCCTCGGCCGGCACGCTCCGCGCCACCCTCATCGCCACCGTCCCGATCGCCCTGGCGGGGCTCGGCGGGCTCTGGTCCGAGCGCGCCGGCGTGGTCAACATCGGCCTCGAGGGGATGATGATCCTCGGCACCTACGGGGCCGGCTTCTTCGGCTACCACTACGGCGCCTGGGCCGGTGTCGCCGGTGCGGTGCTGATGGGCGCCATCGGTGGCCTGATCCACGCGGTCGCCACCGTGGGGTTCGGTGTCGACCACATCATCTCGGGCGTCGCGATCAACATCATCGCCCTCGGTGCGGTGCAGTACCTCGCGGGTCTCACCTTCACCGGCCTGCCCGGAGGCGGGTCGACGCAGTCGCCGAAGCTCCCTGACGTCGGCAGCCTGACGATCGGGCCGGTCAGCGACGGGCTCCGTGGCGTGGAGGAGCGCGACCTGTTCTTCGTCTCCCAGGTGGCTGCCGCGCTGCGGGCGGTCACCACCAACGTCTCGTTCCTGGTGCTCCTCGCGCTGCTCCTCTTCGTCGGCAGCTACGTCGTGCTGTGGCGCACGACGTTCGGCCTTCGGCTGCGTTCGTGCGGCGAGAGCCCCTCGACCGCAGAGTCGCTGGGCGTCGCGGTGCTCCGCTACAAGTTCACCGCCGTGCTCATCTCGGGTGGGCTGGCCGGGCTGGCCGGTGGCTTCCTGGCGCTGGTCGCCGCCAGCAACTACCGGGACGGCCAGACGGGCGGCCGCGGTTACATCGGCCTCGCCGCGATGATCTTCGGCAACTGGCGACCCGGCGGCGTGCTGGCCGGTTCGGGCCTGTTCGGCTACACCGAGACGCTCGGACTGCGCGGTGGTGGCGACTCGGTGCACGCCCTGCTCCTGGCGGTCGCCGTGCTCGCCGTCGGTGTCGCCGTCTGGCAGCTGCGGGCCAAGCGGATCGGGGCCGGCGTCTTCGCCGTCGCCGGGGCCCTGGCGGCGGGGCTGGTCTACCTCTCCATCGACTCCGTCCCCGGTGACTTCAGCCAGATGACGCCGTACGTCATCACGCTGCTGGTCCTGGCCTTCGCCTCGCAACGACTACGGATGCCGGCAGCCGACGGCCAGGTCTATCGCAAGGGCTCGGTCGGCTAGTGGCCGACCTGCCGGTGAGTGACCGAGCGGCGGGCGGGCTCGACGACGACCCCGCCTGGGCTGCCCTGCGCGCCGAGGCGGTCGAGGCGATGCGGCTCGCCTACGCGCCGTACTCGGGCTACCGCGTCGGGGCGGCGGCGCGGGTCGAAGACGGCCGCGTCGTCTCGGGCTGCAACGTGGAGAACGCGGCGTACGGCGTGGCGTTGTGCGCCGAGTGCGGGCTGGTCAGCCAGCTGCACCGCACCGGTGGCGGGCGGCTCACCCACTTCGTCTGCGTCGACGGTGAGGGCGCGGTCATCATGCCGTGCGGCCGGTGCCGCCAGCTGCTGTGGGAGAACGGCGGTCCCGAGCTCGAGCTGTGGACGGTGTCGGGGCTCAAGCGGATGGCCGAGGTGCTCCCGGACGCGTTCGGCGCCGACGACCTGCGCTGACGAGGGGCTGACCGAGGGGCTGACCGGGGCTGGCCAGGGGACTGCCCACGCGGGTTTTTTTACTTTACAGTTCCCGCCATGTCTCCCTCACTCCTCCAGAAGTCGGCGTCCTCGGCGGCGGCGCTGGCCGCGATGCTGGTCCTCGCCCTCTGTGTCGGGCTCGCCGCCGGTGCCGGCACCGCCACGGCGGCGCCCACCGGCACCGGTGCCGACGCGGCCGCCGAGCCCGCGGCGGCGAAGAAGGCCGCTGAGCCGCTGCGCAAGAAGCGGTGCACGAAGTGGAAGGCCCACGGCGGCATCGGTTGGCGCAACTGCGCGAAGCTCTACTCGATCAAGGACAAGGTGCGGATCGACTACCGCGCCCGTTTCCACAACGAGAGCGCGACGGTGCCGGAAAACGCCACGTGCGAGCACTCGAAGACGACGACCTGGCAGTTCGGCACCAGCGTCACGGTGGAGACCGAGGCGCGGGCGATCTTCGCCAAGCTCAAGGGCAGTGTCACGGGCTCGGTGTCGTACAGCACCAGCACGACCGAGACGTCGGGCATCTCCTTCAAGGTGCCGCCGAAGGCGTACGCCTACTGCGAGCGTGGCTTCCACGGCTACACCTTCCGCGGCCTGGTGTGGAAGGAGACCTGTGACCGGGGGACCAAGCCGGCGACGTGCACGCGCAGCGGGGACAGGTCGTTCAAGGGCTCGGCGCCGGAGGCGAACTTCTGGCGGCACGGCGACGGACGGGGTGGCGCGCCGAAGACTCCCTGAGGGGCAGGGGCGACAATGGACGGCCCCGGACCGGTCGACGACCGGTCCGGGGCCTGTCGTGTGTGCGCTGTCCGGCGTGCGCCCCGCCCGAGCAAGGAGCTGACGTGGATCCCGCCCCCGAGAGGCCCGCGACCTCGATCGACCTCACGGACCCCTCGGTGGTCGCCGACCCCTACCCGGTCTTCGCGGCGGAGCGCGCCGCCCACCCGGTGGCCGAGCACCAGCCGAGCGGCACCGTCCTGGCCTTCGGCCATGCGGCCGTGGGCGCGGTGCTGAGGGACCGCCGGCTCGGGCGGATCTGGCGGGACAGGGAGCCGGCGGCGTACCTCGAGCCGTTCAACGCCCTGCACCGCAACCAGATGATGGAGAACGAGCCACCCGTCCACACCCGGATGCGGCGGATGGTCGCCGGTGCGTTCAACCGCGGCCACGTCGAGCGGCTGCGGCCCCGGGTCCGGGAGCTGTCGGCCCAGCTGCTCGACGAGGTGGACCCCGCCGGCTTCGACGTGATCGGGGAGTACGCCGAGCCGCTCCCGGTGCTCGTGATCGCCGACCTCCTCGGTGTCCCGGCGACCCACACCCACGACCTGCGGGACTGGTCGCAGGCGATCGTCCGGATGTACGAGGTGTCGCCGGCGCAAGCCGTCGTCGACGAGGCCGTGGCCGCGGCGACGGACTTCGCCGGGCTGGTCCGCGAGCTGGTCCGGGAGCGCCGCGCGGCCCCACGGACCGACCTGATCAGCGACCTCGCGGCGACCGACCTCTCCGACGACGAGGTCGTGGCCGCCGTCGTCCTGCTGCTCAACGCCGGCCATGAGGCGTCGGTCAACGTCTTCGGGAACGGCATGGTGGCGATGCTGCGACGAGGCCTGCGGCCGGCAGCGCTGGACGCGGAGACCGTCGCGCTCGCCGTCGAGGAGATGCTCCGCTTCGACTCCGCGCTGCAGCTCTTCGAGCGGACCGCGACCGAGGACGTCGAGGTCGGCGGCGTGGTCGTCGAGGAGGGACGGAAGGTCGCGGCGCTGCTCGGCGCGGCCAACCGCGACCCGGCGGCCTTCGACCGCCCCGACGAGATGGACCTCGCGCGGGACCCCAACCCGCACGTCGCCTTCGGCGCGGGCGTGCACTTCTGCCTGGGCGCCCCGCTCGCCCGCATGGAGCTCGTGGAGTCGCTGACCGCCCTGCTGGAGCGGTTCCCCGGCCTGGCACTGGTCGGCGAGCCGGAGAGCCGGGAGACCTTCGTGCTCCGAGGGTTCCGTAGGGTGCGCGTCGGAGGTGGGGAACGTGCATGATGCGGTCGAGGTGATCGTCGCCAAGCGCGACGGCGGGGCGCTCAGCGACAGCCAGATCGACTGGGTCGTCGACGCGTACACGCGAGGAGAGGTCGCCGACGAGCAGATGTCGGCGCTGGCCATGGCGATCCTGCTCAACGGCATGGAGCGGTCGGAGATCGCCCGCTGGACGGCCGCGATGATCGCGTCGGGGGAGCGGATGGACTTCTCCTCGCTGTCCCGGCCCACCGCCGACAAGCACTCCACCGGCGGGGTCGGCGACAAGATCACGCTTCCGCTGGCGCCGCTGGTCGCTGCCTGCGGGGTCGCCGTGCCGCAGCTCTCCGGCCGCGGGCTCGGCCACACCGGGGGGACGCTCGACAAGCTCGAGTCGATCCCCGGCTGGCGGGCCTCGCTGTCGAACGCCGAGGTGCTCGAGCAGCTCGACACCGTCGGCGCGGTCATCTGTGCCGCCGGCGACGGGCTCGCGCCGGCCGACAAGAAGCTCTACGCCCTGCGCGACGTCACCGGCACCGTCGAGGCGATCCCGCTCATCGCCTCCTCGATCATGAGCAAGAAGATCGCCGAGGGCACCGGCGCCCTGGTGCTCGACGTCAAGGTCGGCACCGGTGCGTTCATGAAGGACGCCGAGCGCGCCCGCGAGCTCGCCGAGACCATGGTCGCGCTCGGGACCGACGCCGGCGTCCGCACCACCGCCCTGCTCACCGACATGAGCACGCCGCTCGGGCTGACCGCCGGCAACGCCGTGGAGGTCGCCGAGTCGGTCGAGGTGCTCGCCGGTGGGGGGCCGGCGGACGTCGTGGAGCTCACCCTGGCGCTGGCCCGGGAGATGCTGACCGGCGCCGGGGTCACCGACGTCGACCCGGCCGACCGGCTGGCCGACGGCTCGGCGATGGACGCCTGGAAGGCGATGATCCGCGCCCAGGGCGGGGACCCCGACGCCCCGCTGCCCACCGCGCGGGAGCAGCACGTCGTCGTCGCCCCCTCGACCGGCGTCCTCGCCCGGCTCGACGCGATGGCGGTCGGCATGGCCGCCTGGCGGCTCGGCGCGGGCCGCGCCCGCAAGGAGGACCCCGTGCAGGCGGGCGCCGGCGTCGTCTGGCACGCCCGCCCGGGCGACCCGGTGACCGAGGGCCAGCCGCTGCTGACCCTGCTCACCGACGACGAGCACCGCTTCGAGCGGGCCCTGGCCTCCCTCGACGGCGGGTACGACGTGGCGCCGGCCGGCACCGAGGTGGCGCCCGGCCCGCTCGTCATCGACCGGGTGGGCTGACCCGGTGGCCGATCGAGTGCGTCCCGGGGTGCCGGGGCCCCGCGAGTCGGCCGCGCTGGTCTTCGGCTCCTCGGCCGGGGTGCTCGTCGTCGAGCTGGTCGCGCTGCGGCTGCTCGCGCCGTACCTCGGGCTCACCCTCGAGACCAGCACCCTGGTCATCGGCCTCGCCCTGACCGCGATCGCCGTGGGCTCGTGGGCGGGCGGCCGGGCGGCCGACCTGGTCGACCCACGGCGTGCGCTGGCGCCGCTGCTGGGCCTCTCCGGCGTCGTGGCCGCCGCCACGCCCTTCCTCGTCCGGGGCGCCGCCGAGACCGGCTCGGGCGGGCTGCTGATGCCGGCGACCGTGCTCACCATCGGTGTCCCCGGGGCGCTGCTCTCGGCGGTCACGCCGATGGTCACCAAGCTGGCGCTGACGACGCTCGAGCTGACCGGGACGGTCGTCGGGCGCCTGTCCGGCATCGGCACGGCCGGGTCGATCGTCGGCACCGTGCTCACCGGCTTCGTCCTGGTCTCGACGGTGCCGGTCAGCGGCATCCTCGTCGGGCTCGGCGCGCTGCTCGTGGCCGCCGCGGTCCTCGTCGAGCTGCGCCTGCGCGGCTGGCGCGCGGCCGCCCCGACCGTGGCGCTGCTGGTCGGGGCGACCGGTCTGGCCGGGTTGACGGCGCTCGTCGCGCCGGGCGGCTGCGACGTCGAGACCCGCTACCACTGCGCCCGCGTGGTGGCCGACGAGGAACGGCCCGACGGCCGGGTCCTCGTCATGGACGGGCTGCGCCACTCCTACGTGGACCTCGAGGACCCGACCCACCTCGAGTTCGAGTACGTCCAGGCCATCGCCTCGGTCGTCGACACCGCCTGGCCCGCGGGCGCGCCGCTGGCGGCGTACCACCTCGGCGGCGGCGGGCTGACCTTCCCGCGCTACCTCGCCGAGGTCCGCCCCGGCAGCGAGAGCCTGGTCTCGGAGATCGACCCCGGCGTGGTCGCGATCGACCGCGAGCAGCTGGAGCTCGAGACCGGTCCGGACCTCCAGGTGCGGGTGGAGGACGGCCGGCTCGGTCTCGACCGGCTCCCGACCGACAGTCGCGACCTGGTGGTGGGCGACGCGTTCGGGGGCGTGAGCGTGCCGTGGCACCTGACCACCCGCGAGGCGATCGGCGAGGTGCGGCGGGTGCTGCGCCCCGACGGCGTGTACGTCGCCAACCTCATCGACCACGGGCCGCTGGCCTTCGCGCGGGCTGAGGTGGCCACCTTCGCCGACGCCTTCGAGCACGTCGCCCTCCTCGCCCGTCCCGGCGCGTTCCGCAGGACCGACGGGGGGAACCTGGTGGCGGTCGCCTCGGACCGGTCGATCGACGTCGACGCGGTCCAGGCGGCGCTGGACGCCCGCGGGACCGGCTGGCAGGTGCGCGCCGACGGGGACCTGGCCGGCTGGGTGGGCGACTCGCCGGTGCTCACCGACGACTTCGCCCCGGTCGACCAGCTGCTGACCCCGACGGCGGTCGGCTGACCTGTCGGCCCGGTCGTCCACTGGGTCGTCCACTGGGCGGTTCGGGTCGCCGGCTGGGCCATCCGCCCGGTCGTCCGTTCGGTCACACTCCCCGCGATCGACAGCGTGCAGCGCCGCCGCCGGAGAGGATCGCGCGGTGACACTCTCGGCCCGCCGGAGGCTCCGGCCGCACGTTCGACGCGCCCTCGTGGCGTCCACCCTGGGGGCTCTGCTGGGTGCCCTCCTCCCGGTGCTCGCCCACGCCACCGCTCCGGCGTACGCCGAGGAACCGGCGGCGGCGCGGCTGGCGGCCCGGTCGCTGTCGGTGACGCCGACGGTGCACGTGGCCGGCCAGGCGGTCCGGTTCCGCGGGAACATCGGTCGCACGGGGCGCCGGGCGGTGCACCTGCAGTCGCACATGAACCGCCCCGGCGACCGGTGGCTGGACGTCCCCGGCACGTCGTTCCGCACCGACGCGCGGGGCGACTTCGACTTCGTCTTCCCGGCGCCGTCGATGTTCAAGATCAGCTACCGGGTCGCCGCCGGGAGGCTGGCCACCTCGTCCTACCTCTTCAACGCCCGACCGCAGGAGATCACCCTCAGCCTGGCGGGCCGCGACGCGGACCTGCCGTTCCACGCCATCGCCCCGCTGCTGCCCTTCACGGTCGTCGCGGACACCACCCCGGCGGTGCGGTCGGCGCTCGGGACCCCGCCGCCGCTGCCCGGCCGCACCGTGCACCTGCAGGAGCGGGTCGGCGGAAGCGGGTGGCGGACGATCGACACCGGCGTCACGGACGCCGAGGGCCACGCGCGGTTCCGCGTCGAGGCGCCGTTGCTCGGGCAGCGGGTGCTCCGGGCGCGGCAGGAGCGGTGGACCCGGGGGCGCAGCGCGATCGGCTGGTACCCGTCGTTCCCGGCGTACTTCTCGGTCCTCGGCCTGCCGGACCTGGGGGACCTGCTCGGGCTCGACCTCTCCCGCGAGGCCGCCGCACGCCCGGTGGCGCCGGCACCCGGCCAGCGGGTCGCCGCCCGCAGCCCGCTGCGCCCCACGGCCAGCGAGCGCCACGGGTGGGGCGCCTCCCTGTTCGACTTCGCCTGGGAGCGCGGGCAGGACCTCGACGCCCCGCCCTCGAAGGGCACCCGCCTGCGCGGGGGCTGGCGCGACACCTCCGACGGCACCGGACGCGCCGTGCCCTTCAACGGGGGGCTGGTGCTGCAGAGCAAGCTGAAGCACGGCGGCGTCGGTGACCTCGGCACCACCACGGCGACCCTGCGCCGCAACACGCAGGTCCGCGGCCGGTGGGAGTTCCGCCTGCAGGGCCACGTGTGGGAGGGCGCCGGTCGCCCGTACCGCTTCCTCCTCGAGCTGGTGCCGCCGGGCGCGCCGGTGACCGCCTGCTCGCCGCGCAGCATCGTCGTCGCGGACGTCACCATGGGTACGCCGGGGCTCGGTGTCGGCGTGCGGTCGCAGCCGCGGGGCGCGGTCTGGCGGCGGACCCTCGGGGACGTGCGCCTGGCCGAGACGCCGTTCAACATGGCCGTCGAGGTGGGCCGTCGGCACGTCACCTGGTTCCGTGACGGCCAGCCCGTCGCCACGGTGAAGGACGCGCGCGCCCAGCTCGGGACCCGGCTCGTGCCGCGGCTGAGCCTGGTGGGGGAGCGGGCGGAGATGGCCGGGGCACAGGTGGACTCGGACTGGCAGCGCGCCTGGTCGCTCGACCGCGGGCGCCAGGTGCGGTCCGGGGCGCCGCTGGCCAGGAGCTCCTACGCCTGCTGAGCCGCGGGGCGGCGGCGCGCGAGCAGGGTCGAGTCGTCGATCTCGACCGTCAGCCCGTCGCGGGTGACGGTGCGCGGCCGCTGCTCGACCACGAGCGCCTCGAAGTCCTCCGGCAGCGCCGGCAGCAGCTCCTCGGCGACGAACATCGCACGGTGCCGGCTCTCGGAGTGCTGGTTGGACAGCTCCGACGGTGCGTGGCCGACGACGAGCAGGTGCCCGCCCGGCGCGACGGCACCGGCCAGCCGGCGCGTCACCTCCACCATCCCGCCGTCCGGCGGGTGCAGGAAGTGGGTGGTGACCAGGTCGTAGGAGCGGCCCGCCGGGTCGAAGGTCCGGGCATCGACCTGCCACCAGTCGGTGCGGTCGGCGACCCCCGCCTGCTCGGCGTGCCGGGCGGCGCGGGCGAGGCCGTTGACGGAGAAGTCGGCGCCGGTCACGGTCCATCCCTGCTGAGCCAGCCAGATGACGTCGCCGCCCTCGCCGCAGCCGACGTCGAGAGCCGTGCCGGGGGTGAGGGCGGACGCCTCGGCGACCAGCTGCGGGTTGGGGCGGCCGCTCCAGACCTGCGCCTCGCCGGCGTACCGCTCCTCCCAGCTGGACGGCTCGAACATCTCGTCGTCGCTCGGCTCGTGTCGGTGCATGCGCCCAGGGTGGTCCGGGTGCGGGGCCCTGACAACTCCGCACCGGCAGGCCGCACACCACCGCAGTCTTGAACTGTTCAAGGAAACCGTGCATGATGGCGCCCATGCCGGCGCCCGACTTCACGACGATGCTGCGCGAGGCGTCGCTGCGGGTGACGCGTCCGCGGCTGGCCGTGCTCGCCGCGGTCCACGAGCACCCGCACCTCGACACCGAGTCGCTGATCCAGCTGGTCCGCGACGAGCTGGAGAAGGTCTCGCACCAGGCGGTGTACGACGTGCTGCGCGCCCTCACCGGCGCGGGCCTGGTCCGCCGCATCCAGCCGGCCGGCGCGACCGCTCGCTACGAGACGCGCGTGGGCGACAACCACCACCACGTCGTGTGCCGCTCCTGCGGCGCCATCGCCGACGTCGACTGCGCCGTCGGCCACGCTCCCTGCCTCACCGCCTCCGAGGACCACGGCTTCACGGTCGAGGAGGCGGAGGTCGTGTACTGGGGCACCTGCCCCGGTTGCGCGGCCGCCCGCACCACCACTGTCTGACTCCCCGAACCGCACCGCCACCGGAAGGAAGTAGATGACCCAGGACGAGAACGCCCCCGTCAGCCCGCAGGGGGTGGACCGGAAGGCCGAGGGCGGCTGCCCGGTCATGCACGACTCCGCCGCTGCCCACGGCAGCGAGAGCGAGAACCCCGCGATCGACTCGCCGACGCCGGCGACCAACCGCCGTCCGCACACCAACAAGGACTGGTGGCCCAACAGCCTCGACCTGTCCCCGTTGCACGCACACTCCTCCAAGAGCAACCCGCTGGGTCCGGACTTCGACTACTCCGAGGAGTTCAAGAAGCTCGACCTGCAGGAGCTGCGGCGCGACATCGTCGAGGTCCTCAACGCCTCGCAGGACTGGTGGCCGGCCGACTTCGGCCACTACGGCGGCCTCTTCATCCGGATGAGCTGGCACGCCGCCGGCACCTACCGGATCTTCGACGGCCGTGGCGGCGCGGGCGAGGGCTCCCAGCGCTTCGCCCCGCTCAACAGCTGGCCCGACAACGCCAACATCGACAAGGCCCGCCGCCTGCTGTGGCCGGTCAAGCAGAAGCACGGCCAGAAGATCTCCTGGGCCGACCTGCTGGTCTACGCCGGCACGGTCGCGCTGGAGGACATGGGCTTCCAGACCTTCGGCTTCGGCTTCGGCCGCGAGGACATCTGGGAGCCGGAGGAGATCATCTGGGGCCCCGAGGACACCTGGCTGGGCGACGAGCGGTACGCCGGCGACCGCGAGCTCGACGAGACCCTCGGTGCGGTGCAGATGGGCCTCATCTACGTCAACCCCGAGGGCCCGAACGGGAACCCGGACCCGCTGGCCTCGGCCCGCGACATCCGCACGACCTTCGCCCGGATGGCGATGAACGACGAGGAGACCGTCGCCCTCATCGCCGGTGGGCACACCTTCGGCAAGACCCACGGCGCCGGTGACGCCGACCTGGTCGGCCCGGAGCCGGAGGCCGCGCCGATCGAGGAGCAGGGCCTGGGCTGGAAGAGCGGGTTCGGCTCGGGCAAGGGCGCCGACGCGATCACCTCCGGCCTGGAGGTCACTTGGACCTCCACGCCCACCCGGTGGAGCAACGACTTCTTCAAGTTCCTCTTCAGGTACGAGTGGGAGCTGGAGAAGAGCCCCGCGGGCGCGTGGCAGTGGGTCGCCAAGGACGCCGAGGAGATCGTCCCCGGCCCGACCGCGGACTCGCCGAAGCGCAAGCCCACGATGCTGACCAGTGACCTCGCGCTGCGCTTCGACCCGGAGTACGAGAAGATCTCGCGCCGCTTCCTGGAGAACCCGAACGAGTTCTCGCAGGCCTTCGCCAAGGCCTGGTACAAGCTGCTCCACCGCGACATGGGCCCCATCGAGCGCTACCTCGGCCCCTGGGTCCCCGAGCCGCAGCTGTGGCAGGACCCGGTTCCCCCGGTGCAGGGGGAGCTGATCGGTGACGCCGACGTCGCCGCGCTGAAGTCGGCGGTGCTCGACTCCGGTCTGTCCGTCTCCGAGCTGGTCTCGACCGCGTGGGCCTCGGCCGCGTCGTTCCGCTCCACCGACAAGCGCGGTGGCGCCAACGGCGCACGCATCCGCCTCGAGCCGCAGCGCAGCTGGGCCGCCAACCAGCCCGAGCAGCTCGCGGCGGTGCTCGCGAAGCTCGAGGGGATCCAGGGCGAGTTCAACGCCCGCGGCGGCGCCCAGGTCTCCCTGGCCGACCTGATCGTCCTGGCCGGCTCCGCTGCGGTGGAGAAGGCGGCGCGGGACGCCGGCGTCGAGGTGACCGTCCCGTTCCGGGCCGGCCGCACCGACGCGACGCAGGAGCAGACCGACGTGGAGTCCTTCCGCGTGCTCGAGCCGCGTGCCGACGGCTTCCGCAACTACCTGCGGTCCGGCGAGAAGCAGCAGCCCGAGGTCCTCCTGGTCGAGCGGGCCTACATGCTCGACCTGACGGCGCCGGAGATGACCGTCCTCGTCGGGGGCCTCCGCGCGCTCGGCAACAACGTCGGTGGGGTCCAGCACGGGGTGCTCACCGACCGTCCGGGCGTGCTCAGCAACGACTTCTTCGTGAACCTGCTGGCCCCCGGCACGCAGTGGAAGGCCTCGGAGTCGGAGGAGAACGTCTACGACATCCGCGACGCCGCGACGGGCGAGCTGAAGTGGACCGCCACCGCGGTGGACCTCATCTTCGGCTCCAACTCCCAGCTGCGGGCGCTCGCCGAGGTCTACGCCAGCGGTGACGCACGCGAGAAGTTCGTGACCGACTTCGTCGCCGCGTGGACCAAGGTCATGGAGCTCGACCGGTTCGACCTCCGCTGATCGCCTCCTGAGACATCCTCAGGGCACGGGCCCGGCCGACCGCTGCTGCGGACGGCCGGGCCCGTCGTGCCTCGTGCCGTCGGTCGTGGTCCGACGGCCCCGTTGGTCAGGTCCAGTAGAGGCCGAAGCGGTGGCCACCCACCTCGTGCACGTCGATGTCGAGGTCGTAGACGTCGCGGAGCACGTCCGGGGACAGCACCTCACGAGGGGTGCCGTCAGCGGCCACCCGGCCCGCGCGCATGGCGACGATCCGGTCGGAGTGCGCCGAGGCGACGTTGATGTCGTGGAGCACGAGGACCACCGTCTTGCCCAGCTCGTCGACCGCCCGCCGCAGCAGCCGCATCACCTCGACGGACTGCTTCATGTCCAAGTTGTTCAGCGGCTCGTCGAGCAGCACGTAGTCGGTGTCCTGGCAGAGCACCATCGCCACGAACGCCCGCTGCCGCTGCCCGCCGGAGAGCTCGTCGAGGTAGCGGTCGGCCAGGTCGAGCAGGCTCACGTGCCGCAGCGCCCGCGCGACGTGCTCGGCGTCGGCCGGACCGGTGCGTCCCCGGCTGTGCGGGTGGCGGCCGAAGGCCACGAGCTCGCGGACGGTCAGCCGCAGCGGCACGTGGTTGTCCTGGCGCAGGATCGCCAGCCGCCGCGCGACCTCCGCGGAGGAGGCGCGGTTGACGTCGATGCCGTCGACCGTGATCCGCCCGGAGTCGACGGGCAGCAGGCGGGCGACCATCGACAGCAGGGTGGACTTGCCCGCCCCGTTGGGCCCGATCAGCGACGTCATGCCGCCGACCGGGACCCGCAACGAGACGTCGTCGACCACCCGGACGGCGCCGTAGGACTTGGTCACGCCGGCGACCTCGATCACGTGCGTGCTCCTCTCACCAGCAGGACGAGGAGCGTCAGCCCCCCGAGGAACTCGATGACGACGCTGACCGGCGTCGCCAGGCCCAGTACGTGCTCCAGCAGCGTCTGGCCGCCCACGAGCGCCAGGACCCCGAGCAGCGCCGCCGCCGGAAGGGTCCAGCGGTGCCGCGGAGTGCCGACGACGGCGTACGCCAGGTTCGCCACGAGCAGTCCGAAGAAGGTCACCGGACCGACGAGCGCCGTGGACACGGCGACGAGCGTGGCCACCAGCACGAGCACGAGGCCGACGGTGCGGCGGTGGTCGACCCCGAGGCTGGTCGCGGCCTCGCGGCCGAGCGCGAGCACGTCGAAGCTGCGTCGCAGGGACCAGGCCACGACGGACACGGCCGCCACGAGGGCGGCGGAGAGGCCGAGCAGCTCCTCGTCCACGCCGGTGAAGCTGGCGAAGAGGCGCTGCTGCAGGACCACGAACTGGTTGGGGTCGAGCAGTCGCTGCACGAACGCGGAGAGGCTGCGGAAGAGGGTGCCGAGGACGACGCCGGCCAGGACCAGCAGGTACAGGTCCCGCCGCTGGCCGAGGAAGAGCCAGCGGAAGAGCAGGGCGCTCGCGCCGACCATCAGCCCGACCTCGAGCGCCCACCGCAGCGGGCCGTCGAACGTGCCGCTCGTGTGCGAGCCGAGGGCGATGACGAGCACCGACTGGAGCAGCACGTAGAGCGCGTCGAACCCCATGATCCCCGGGGTGAGGATGCGGTTGTGGGTGATGGTCTGGAAGAGCACGGTCGAGACCGCCACGGCGTACCCGACGAGGGTCATGGCGGCGAGCGTGGTGATCCGTCGCTCGAGCACGAAGGACCAGCTCCCCTCGACGTCGAGCACGAGGAAGAGCGCGCAGGCCGTGAGGGTGAGGATGGCGAGGCCCGTCAGGCGGTACGCCGGGCGCGGCCGACGTGGCTGGGCGGGGCGCAGGGCTGGGGGAGTGGCGACCGGCCCGGCGACCGGCCCGGCGACCGGCCCGGCTGCCACGTCAGGCGACACGGGGCACCGGCCGGCGCAGGAGCAGGTAGAGGAAGAGCACGCTGCCGACGACGCCGACGACCGTCCCCACGGGGATCTCATAGGGCTGGCGGACCACGCGCCCCACCACGTCGCAGGCCAGCACCATGCCTGCGCCGAGGAGGGCGACCCACGGGATCGACCGGCGCAGGTTGTCACCCACGATCAGGGCGGCGATGTTCGGCACCACGAGGCCCAGGAAGGGGATGGCACCCACGGTCACGACCGTCACCGCCGTCGTCACCGAGACGATGGCCAGGCCGAGGGCGAGCACGCGGCCGTGGTCGACCCCGAGGTTGGTGGCCAGCTCCTGGCCCATGCCCACGACGGTGAACCGGTCCGCGACGACATAGGCGGCCACGGTCAGCGCGCCGACCAGCCACAGCAGCTCGTAGCGGCCGCGGACGACGCCGGAGAAGTCGCCGTTCATCCACGAGCCGAGGGACTGCAGGAGGTCGTGGCGGAAGGCGAGGAACGTGCAGACCGCAGCCACGACGCCGCCGAGCGTCAGGCCGACCAGGGGGACGACCAGCGCCGACCGGGCCGGGATGGCGCGGAGCAGACGAAGGAAGACGGCCGTCCCGACCAGGGCGCAGAGCGTGGCGACCGCCATCTTGGTGAGTAGCGACGCGGCGGGCGCCAGGATGGTGGCGAGCAGGATGCCGAGGCCGGCGAACTCCACCGTGCCGGCCGTGGAGGGCTCCACGAACCGGTTCCGTGACAGCATCTGCATGATCAGGCCGACGACGCCGAGAGCCATGCCGGTCAGCACGATCGCGAGCGTCCGTGGCAGCCGGCTCACCGCGAGCAGCCGTCCGGCGTCGCCCTCGGGGCCGCCGTCGAGCAGGTGCCACGGGCGCAGGTCGGCGACCCCGACGAAGAGGCTGGTCACGGCGAGGGCGAGCACCGCGGCCACCGCGGCGGCGGCCCGCGGTGACGCCCACGCCTTCCCGGCCATCAGCGCACGGCCTCCTGGATCTCGGTGACCATCGCGTCGACCGTGGAGAGGCCGGAGCCGACGACGTACCAACGAGCCGGGTCGAGGTAGACGACCTGGTCGTCCTGCCAGGCCCGGGTCCCCGCCACGAGCTCGTTGTCGAGCACCGCCTGTGCGGCGCCGCCCTCGCTCTCACCGGTGGCCACGTCGCGGTCCAGGACGAAGAGCCACGCGGGGTCGGTCTCGGCGACGTACTCGAAGGAGACCGCCTCGCCGTGGGTGTCGGCCTCGATGTCGGTGTCGGCGGGCTCGACGCCGAGCACGTCGTGGATGATGTTGCCGAAGCGTGAGCCGGCGCCGTACGCCGAGATCTCGCCGCCCGTGGTCAGCAGGAAGAGACCGTCGCCGGCGTCCGCGGTCTCGGCGCGGACCTCCTCGGTCTTGGCCTCGAGCGCGTCCAGCGCCTGGCGTGCCTCCTCCTCCTTCTCGAAGATCTCACCGAGGGTCTCGGTCTGCTCCTCGAAGCTGCCGAGGTAGTCGTCCGCGTCCAGGGTGAGGTCGATGGTCGGTGCGATCTCGCTGAGCTCGCCGTACGCCTCGGCCGAGCGGCCGGCCACGATGATGAGATCCGGCTCGGCAGCGTTGACCGCCTCGTAGTCGGGCTCGAAGAGGGTGCCCGCGTCCAGGTACTCCTCGCCGGCGTACTCCGCGAGGAAGTCCGGGAGGAAGTCCTGCGGGACGCCGGCCACCTCGCCCCCCAGCGTGTCGATCGTGTCGAGGACGCCCATGTCGTAGACGACGACCTTCGAGGGGTCGAGCGGCACCTCGGTCTCGCCCTGCGCGTGCTCGACGGTGATCGAGGGCCCGTCGACCTTGGCCGCCTCGGCGTCCTCGCCACATGCGGTGAGCGCCAGGCCTGCGACGAGGAGGCCGGCGAGGCCGGGGAGGGCGGGCAGTGATGAGCGGTGGGTCATGGCAGCTCCTTGGCGGCGATGCAGTTTAGGTAAGGCGAACCTTGCTTAGGCGACCCTCACCATAACCTCTGTGACAGATGTGTCCGGTGAGTGGTCCGTCACGCCGATAGCCTGCGGCGGTGACCATCTCTGCGCGCGCCGACGACCTGGCGCGGGCGCTCCCGCCAGCGGTGGGGCCGATGTTCCGGTTGCTGCGCCGAGCGGTCGCGGTGGGGTACGCGTTGCCCCGCCTCCCCGATGCGCAGGTGGACGTGCTGCGGCTGGTGGAGCGACGTCCCGGGGTCGCCGTCGCCGAGGCGGCCGACGAGCTCCAGCTCGCGCCGAACACGGTGTCGACGCTCGTGCGCGACCTCGAGGCTGCCGCGCTGCTCGACCGGCGCCAGCGGCGGCGGGATCGGCGGGTGGCCGAGCTGCACCTGACCCCGGCGGCCCATGAGCGCCTGGCCGCGTGGGCGGAGCACCGGCAGGGCGTGCTCGAGGAGCTGCTCTCGCGCCTGGCTGAGGACGACCGTCGGGCACTCGCCGCGGCGGTTCCCGCGCTCCACCGCTTCCAGGCCCTGCTCGTGGAGCGCGCAGCCGACACCTGAGGTCCGGGCCGGTTCGGGCGCGGCTCGTCACGTCGTGTTCAGCCGGCGCGCCCGGGATCGACGCGCCGAGTGGGTCGTCGTGTCACGTGACGCACCGAGACTGGTCGGGTGCCCGTCACCGGAGAGCAACGTCGCGCGCTCGCCTTCGGGACCGCGGTGCACCTCGCCCGCTTCGGCGTGATCCTCCTCGCGCTCGCACTCGCAGATCTCCTCGGCATCGCCGGCTGGTACGCCGGCCTCTTCGCCAATGCGCTCTGCGTCGTGTTCGCCGCGGCGCTCGTCACCTACTTCGGTCTGTGGCGGCGCATCGGTCTGACGACCGTCTGGCGAGGCCGGACGGCGGCACTGCTGCTGCTCGTGCCTCTGGCAGAGGCGCTGTGGTGGCTGCTTCCCGCCGGGCTCGCCGAAGAGCCGCCCGGGTTCGGGCTCTGGGCGCTCACCCTGCTCCTGGTCGGGGTGAACGAGGAGCTCGTCAGCCGCGGGGTGGTCCTGGAGCGGATGCGGCGTTCCTTCCGTCCGGGTGCGGCGGTGGTGACCACTGCGGCACTGTTCGGCCTGCAGCACCTCTCCGCGTTCGCCACTACGAGCCGCGGCGCCTCCGACATCCTCCTCAACGTCCTCGCGTCCGGGTGCTACGGATTCGCGCTCGCGGCCTTCCAGCTCAGGTTCTCCTGGCTGGCGCCGCTCGTCCTCGTCCACGCCCTCGCCGACTTCACCGCGATCCTGAGCGCAGACGGTCCCGGAGACCTCGCGGCAGCGGGGATCTCGGTGGTCTTCGTCGGCTACGGGGTGCTGGTGCTCCGGGGTGCCGGCTCCGTCGGCGACCCAGGGCGTGGCCCTGTCGGTCGCCCCTAGGGTGCGGGCCCGGCCGCCGCGGCCGTCCTGCCCGCACGTCGGCTGAGGCCCAGGCCGGGCCCTCAGCCCTCCGCGAGACCGGTCTCCTCGCCCTTGCCGGCCTCCGCTGCCAGCCCGTCGCCGTCGGCCTCGGCGTCGAGCCGGTCCTGGAGCTCGGCCACCTCCTGGCGTTCGGGGTCCGGCTCGCCGGCAGGGGTCGTGGCGCCCTCTGCGGGGGCGTCGGGGTGCTGCTCGCTCATGCATCCTCCTCGGTTCCCGCCGGCCAGGTGGGGCGGCGTCACCGGGGCGGTACCCATCGGTGCCGTACGTCGCGCACGGGTGCTGATCGCCGGTCTCGCCCTCTGGCGGACGAGCCTCCGGTGGCTTAACGTCTGTCGTTAACAACGACAAACGTTATGGGAAGGAGGGTGCGGATGCCGTCGTCGCAGCGCCGACCCGACCCCTTCGGTCCGATCGAGACCATCGTCTCGTTCCTGCTCTTCGTGCTCGTGGCCTTCCTGCTCCTCTTCGCCGTCATCGGGGTCGTCGGGGTCGTCGTGGACGGGCGGGCCGACATCTCGATCGCGACGATCGGCGACCCGACTGCGTGTGCGCTGGTGAGCAACGAGGCGGTCCCGAGCTCGACCGGCGTCTCGCAGAGAGACATCCGGCGGGACGTCGGTTCGGTGATCGCCGAGGAGGTGAGGGTCTGCATCGACGATCCGACCCTCTTCCAGAAAACCGCGTCAGCGCTCCAGCCCGTCGGCGACCTCGTCTTCGGTGTCGGCTCCCTCGTCCTGCTCCGCGCGGCGATCCGGGTCGGGCGACGGAGCGGACCGTTCACCGTCGCCTTCGCCCGCCGCGTGCAGCGGCTCGGCTGGTTCATGCTGGTCATGTCCGCTCTCTGGCCCTTCCTCGCCGCTGCAGGCCGCGGAGTCGTCCTCGACGCGGTGGTGCCGCGCCAGACCTGGACCTACCCGCTGTTCCAGCCGGGCGTCTCTGTCGCGCTCGTCGTGGTCTCGTTCGGCGTGCTCACCACGGCTCGGCTCCTCCGACGAGCGGTGCTGCTCCAGGAGGAGGCGGACCAGACCGTATGAGCGACCGGGGCACCCCAGAGGCCCACCGGGTGGTGGTGCACCTCGACGCGCTCCTCGAGGAGCGGGGCATGACCTTGACCGAGCTCGCCGACCGCGTCGGTGTCTCGATCGTGAACCTGTCCAAGCTGAAGAACGGGCACGTCCGCGCCATCCGCTTCAGCACCCTGACCGCCGTCTGCGATGCGCTCGGTTGTCAGCCCGGAGACCTGCTCACCGTCACCCGCTGACCGCCGAGGACGCCGCGGAGTTCACCGACCTGTCCGAGCCACTGCGCCACGAGCTCCGGGTGCATTGCTACCGCATGCTCGGCTCGTACGACGAGGCCGAGGATCTCGTGCAGGAGGCGCTGCTGCGTGCCTGGAAGTCGGGGGAGAGGTTCGCCCAGGGGAGCAACATCCGGGCCTGGCTCTCCAAGGTGGCGACGAACGCGTGCCTGGACTTCCTGCGTGCTCACGAGCGGACACCGGTGCCGTACGACAGGTTCCCCGGGATGGACCACGGCACCGGTGAGGCGCCGCAGAAGGTCGCCTGGCTGCAGCCGGCACCGCTGCCCGAGGACTGGGCCGAGGCGCCAGAGACCATCGAGCTTGTCGGGATCGTCGGCGCTCGCCATGCTTCGTCGGTGACTACTCAGGCCATCGCCGCCGGGCCGCGCCACTCGCTGGGGCTGTGCGGGGACGGCACCGTCGTCGCTGCCGGCACCTCACCAGCCGGTGAGTGCCGCACCGAGGGCTGGCGCGACGTCATCGGCGTGGCGGCAGGCAACGTGCACACCGCCTCGAACACCGGACGATCCCACAGCGTCGGGCTCCGGTCCGACGGCACCGTGGTGGCCACGGGCTGGAACGGTGACGGGCAGTGCGAGGTCAGCTCGTGGCGCGCGGTGATCGCAGTCGCCGCGGGGTGGCGCCGCACCCTGGGACTGCGTGCGGACGGCACCGTCTCGGCGGTGGGGCGGCCCGGAGAAGGGGCATGCGAGGTAGACGAGTGGCGTGAGATCGTCGCGCTCGCGTGTGGTGACTGGCACTCGGTGGGCCTCAGGGCGGACGGGACCGTGATCGCCGTGGGCAGTGCTCGGTGGGTTCGTGGCGTGCGGTGCCGCCGTCGCCGCCGGGTACCTCCACACGGTCGGGCTCACCAAGGATCGACGCGTCCTCGCGGTGGGGGACCGGACGGCCGGTGCCTGTGACGTCGGCGCGTGGAGCGACGTCGTGGCGGTGGCCGCCGGCAGCCATCACACGGTCGCCGTCACCTCGGCTGGCCGAGTCGTGGCCGTGGGCAGCAACGATGCTGGCCAGTGTGAGGTGGCCGCCTGGCGAGAGATCGTCGCGGTGGCTGCCGGATCGAGGCACACGCTCGGAGTGCGGGTGGACGGTTCGGTCGTCGCCACCGGAAGTGGCGAGCACGGCCAGTGCGACGTCACCGGGTGGCGGGGGATCCGGGTGCCCAGCTGATCGTGCGCGCGGATCCGTGGGCCATCCCGACGGGTAGCAGAGCGAGCCCCCGGGCGGATGTCAGCCGGCGAGCAGCAGCACGACGGTCTCGGCGACGCAGGCCGGCTTGGACTCGCCCTCGATCTCGACGGTGTACTTGATGATGGCCTGCTTGCCGGCGGGGATGTCGGTGACGTCCCCGAAGGCCACGTGGCCGCGGATCCGCTTGCCGACGTGCAGCGGATTCGGGAAGCGCACCTTGTTGACCCCGTAGTTGAGCTTCGCCCCGGGGGTGTCGAGCGCGAAGACCTGCGAACCCAGCCACGGGACGAGCGAGAGGGTCAGGTAGCCGTGGGCGATCGTGCCGCCGAAGGGGCCGTCCTTGGCCCGCTCCACGTCGACGTGGATCCACTGGTGGTCGCCGGTCGCCTCGGCGAACAGGTCCACCCGCTCCTGGTCGACCTCCACCCAGTCGGTCGAGCCGATGTCGGTGCCGGCCGCCTCGGCGACCTCCTCGAAGCTGGAGAACGTGCGCATGGGGACTCCTTGAAGGCGAGGGAGGGAGTGCTTGGATGGACGCCATGCAAGATAGTGCCCCCGTCCCGCTGACCGAGGAGCAGGTACGTCGGGCCCCGAAGGTCCTCCTCCACGACCACCTCGACGGCGGCCTGCGGCCGCAGACCGTCCTCGAGCTCGCCGCCGAGTGCGGCCACCGGCTGCCCGTCGACGGCGACGCCGAGGCCCTCGGCCGGTGGTTCGCCGAGTCGGCGAGCTCAGGATCCCTGCCGCGCTACCTCGAGACCTTCGACCACACCGTCGCCGTCATGCAGACCGGCGCCGCCCTCACCAGGGTGGCGCGGGAGTGCGTGGAGGACCTCGTCGCCGACGGGGTCGTCTACGCCGAGGTCCGCTACGCCCCGGAGCAGCACGTCGCGGGCGGGCTCACCCTCGACGAGGTCGTCGCCGCGGTCCAGCAGGGCTTCGACGAGGGCTGCGCCGCCGCCGGCGACCGGATCGTCGTCCGCCAGCTGCTCACCGCCATGCGCCACCAGGCGCGTTCCATGGAGATCGCCGAGCTCGCCGTCGCCTGGCGCGACCGCGGCGTCGCCGGCTTCGACATCGCCGGTGCGGAAGCCGGCTACCCGCCGACCCGCCACCTCGACGCGTTCGAGTACCTCCAGCGGGAGAACAGCCACTTCACCATCCACGCCGGCGAGGCCTTCGGGCTGCCGTCCATCTGGCAGGCCATCCAGTGGTGCGGCGCCGACCGGCTCGGTCACGGCGTGCGGATCATCGACGACATCACCGTCTCCGAGACCGGCGACGTCGAGCTCGGCCGGCTGGCGGCGTACGTCCGCGACCGGCGCATCCCCCTGGAGATGTGCCCCGCGTCGAACGTCCAGACCGGGGCCGCCCCCTCGATCGCCGACCACCCGATCGGGCTGCTCAAGCAGCTGCGGTTCCGCGTGACGGTCAACACCGACAACCGGCTGATGAGCGGCACCTCGATGACCGCCGAGCTCTGGTCGCTGGTCGAGGCCTTCGGCTACGGCGCGCGCGACCTCGAGTGGTTCGCGGTCAACGCGATGAAGTCGGCGTTCCTCCCGTTCGACCAGCGCTACGACCTGATCACCCAGGTCATCAAGCCCGCGTACGCCGAGCTGGCGGCGCAGGCCGCGGACCCGCAGCGCTGACCACGAACCACGGCCGGGCCCACCGGCCGTGCCCCGCCCGGACACCGCCGGTGGTCGGGTCGTAGAGGGACAGCAAGCCCCCGTCCGTCCCGAGCACCAGCAGGACGTGGCGGGGGAGCAGCCGGTCGCCCACGAAGAGCGCGTACGGCATCGGGGCCGACGCCACCCGGGAGCGGCTCGCCGGCCGTACCCGGTGCCGCTGGCCCGTGAGCGCCGTCAGCTCGCGCGCGACCGCCCACGGTGGCGTGCCGAGGAACCGCGGCCACGGCAGCTGCGGTCGCCGGCGCAGCCACGGCCGGGTCACCCGGCGGTGCGTCGCCAGCACCTCGGCGTCGAACCGCGGCGCCGTCGCCGCGGCGTACTGCTCCTCGCGGAGCATCCGCGCCACCACCAGCACCGACGCGCCGCAGGAGAACCGGTCGGGCTGGCGCAGGGCACCCCACGGCAGCGGGCTCACCGTGGGGTGCCGGCCTGCAGCCGACGCACCCGGGCGAGCGCCTCCTCCGGCCCCACCGGCTCGCACCCCTTCGCCACCGCCTCGGCGACGACGTCGCGCTGGGCGCGCAGCAGGGCGAGCCCGCGCCTGACCAGCACCAGCGGCGGTTTCCGGTGCTCGCGCAGGTCGCGGTGGAGGCGCAGCCAGAAGGTCCGCAGCGCGGACCGTCGGATGCAGTACGCCGCGGCGACCAGCCCGGCCTCCCGGGCGGGACGCACGACGTCCGGCGCGAAGATCCCCTCGGCGACGAACAGCGGCGACCCCGCCAGGTCGAGCACCTGCCACCCGCGCCGCCCGTCATGCGCGATGTCGTAGATCGGCACCTCGGCGCGGCCCTCCCGGCACAGCGCCGCCAGCGCCGCCAGGGCGTCCTCGGGCAGCCAGGACTCCGCGTGGTCCCAGTCGACCATCCCCGCGTTGGCGCCGGAGGTGAGCACGGGGAGCGTGGGGTCGCCCCCGGACTTGTAGAAGTCGTCGAGCCGGAGCACCGGCAGCCCCATCCGTGCGGCGAGCCGCGACTTCCCCGAACCCGAGGGCCCGGCGAGGACGATCACCTGCGCGCGCACCGCGCCATTCTGCCGTGCGGCCCCGGTCGGCCGTCAGTCGACCTCGACGCGGTCGCCGGTGACCCGCGCGCGCCCCACCCGCAGCCGCAGCACCTTCGAGTACGCCGCGACGAACTGGCGGTAGCCCCGTGCCGGGCCGTGGTAGGCGAGGAAGCCCTTGGGACCCTCGACCATCTTCCCGCTGCTCACGTCGTACCGGCTCTGGTGCCACGGGCAGACCAGGCAGCCGTCCTCGTCGACGTGGCCCTTGCTCAGGTCGGCCAGCTGGTGCCGGCACCGGCGCGAGACCGCGAACGGCTCGCCGGTGCGGCCGTCCTCGTCGGTGGTGCGGCGCAGGCCGACCACCCACTGGCCCAGCAGGCGCACCCGCCCACCGGCGAGCTCGGACAGGGACGCGGACTTCTCGGTGCTCATGGACGCCCGGTACCCACCCGAACGCTCACCGACGGTCGTCCGTCGGTCACGCGAGCCGACCTGGTCGAGCCGTCGTTTCATCGCCGGCACCTGGGGGAAGAACGACCGCGTGCTCGACCTTCGCCCTCGCGCCGCCGGTGCGCGCCGCCCGTGGGGCCTCCTGGCGACCGCACTCCTGGGTGCGGCGGCGTGGTCGGCCTGCGGCGCGGACGACGCCGCCGAGCCGGCCGACGCACCGGCGACGTCCGGGGCGCTCACCGACGAGCCGTCGCCTGGTGGCGAGCCGGAGCAGGGCAGCTGCGCCGAGGTCATCCCCGCCGATGTCCTGACCGGCCTGGGCTGGTCCACCGAGGGTGCGCCCGAGGAGGGCGTCGGCGGCTGCGAATGGGCAGTGGCGGACGGACTCGTGGTCGTCGCCTCCGAGGACGGCACGCTCGAGCAGGCCTGCGCCGAGCTGGAGGCCCAGGCCGGCGGGGTCTTCCGCTCCGACGCCGCGGGGGTGGCCGAGGGGCTCAGCGGATGTGCCGACCGGCCCGAGGGAGAGCTCGGCCTCTCCACGCTCCTGGTGGCCGGCGAGGACGGTGCGGTGCGCCACGTCCGGATCGCGCCCCGGGTCGCGACCGACCCGGCGGCCGTCGACGTCGCGCTCGAGCGGCTCTCGGCGACCTCCGCCGAGGTGTGAGGCGGGTCAGTAGCCGCCGGTCCCCGAGGCGGTGTCGCCCAGGAGTGCCCGGCTGCCGGAGACGCCGAGCCGCGTGGCGCCGGCGCCCAGCATGGTGCGGGCCTGCTCGAGGGTCCGGACGCCGCCGGACGCCTTGACCTGCACGTCGGGGCCGACGGTCTCGGCCATCAGCCGCACGGCGTGCTCGCTGGCCCCGCCCGCGGGGTGGAACCCGGTCGAGGTCTTGACGAAGTCCGCGCCGGCGGCAGCGGCCGCACGGCAGACCCCGACGACCTCCTCGTCGGTCAGCGCGGCCGACTCGATGATCACCTTGAGCACGGTCGGGGCCGGTGCCGCCTCGCGGACCGCGGCGACGTCCCGACCGACCGCCTCGAAGCGGCCCTCCTTCGCGGCGCCCACGTCGATGACCATGTCGATCTCGTCGGCGCCGAGCCGCACCGACTCGGCGGCCTCGGCCGCCTTGACGGCGGAGGTGTGCTTCCCGCTCGGGAAGCCGCACACGACCGCCACCTTCAGCCCGCTGCCCTCCGGCACGTCGAGCGGCAGCATCGACGGCGAGACGCAGACCGAGTACGTGCCGAGCTCGACCGCCTCGGCCACGAGCGCCTCCACGTCGGCGCGGGTGGCCTCCGGCTTGAGCAGGGTGTGGTCGATGGTGCGGGCGACAGCGGTGGGGGAGAGGGCACTCACCGCACCAGCATAGGTTCGCCCGGCTCAGATGCCGGCGGCCGCCTTGATGTCGGCGCGCAGCGCGTCCAGGCGGCCGGCGGCGTGGATCCGGGCGGCGTCGACGCCATCGGCCGGGTCCACGTCCACGACCACCTCGAGGTAGCACTTGAGCTTCGGCTCGGTCCCGCTGGGGCGTACGACGACGCGCGCCCGCTCCGCGAGCCGGTAGCGCAGTCCCTCGGTCGGCGGGAGGTCCGCCGACCCGGCGGCGAGGTCGTCGACGTGCTCGACCGCGAAGCCGCCCAGCGAGGCGGGCGGCTGCGCGCGGAGCCGCTCCATGGCCGCGTCGATGTCGGCGAGGTCGGTGACCCGCACCGAGAGCTGGTCGGTCGCGTGCAGCCCGTGCTCGAGGGCGATCTCGTCGAGCACGTCGGTGAGCCCGCGACCCTCCGCCTTCGCCGCGGCGGCCAGCTCGCACAGCAGGAGCAGCGCCGAGACGCCGTCCTTGTCCCGGACGTGCTCGGGGTCGACGCAGTAGCCGAGGGCCTCCTCGTAGCCGAAGGCGAGGCCCTCCACCCGGCCGATCCACTTGAAGCCGGTCAGCGTCTCGGCGTACGGCTGGCCGTGCGCGGCCGCCATCCGGCCGAGCAGGGACGAGGAGACGATGGAGGTGGCGTAGGTCCCCTCCTTGCCCGAGGTGAGGAGGGCGTGCGCCAGCAGCGCGCCGACCTCGTCGCCGCGCAGCATCCGCCAGCCGTGCGGGCCGGGGACCGCCGCGGCGCAGCGGTCGGCGTCGGGGTCGTTGGCGACCACGAGGTCCGCGCCGTGCCGCTCGGCCAGCGCCATGGCCAGGTCCATCGCCCCGGGCTCCTCGGGGTTGGGGAAGGCGACGGTCGGGAAGTCGGGGTCCGGCTCCTCCTGCTGGACCACCACCCGGGGCTCGGCGAAGCCGGCGGCCTCCAGCACGCGGGCCACCGCGTCGCCGCCGACCCCGTGGAGGGGGGTGTAGACGACCGCGAGGTCTCGTGGTCCGTCGGCGGCCAACCCGGCCACGGTGTCGAGGTAGCGGTCGACGATGCCCTCGTCGAGCACCTTGCCGGCAGGACCGCGCGGCACGTCGCCGACCGGGCCGACCGCCGCGATCCGCCGGGCGATCTCCTCGTCCGCGGGTGGGACGATCTGGCTGCCGTCGCCCAGGTAGACCTTGTAGCCGTTGTCCTGCGGAGGGTTGTGGCTGGCGGTCACCATCACCCCCGCCGAGCACCCGAGCTCGCGGATGGCGAAGGCGAGCAGCGGCGTGGGCAGCGGCCGCGGCAGCACGTGGGCGCCGATCCCCGCGCCGGTCATCACCTCGGCGGTGTCACGGGCGTAGACATCGCTGTCGTGGCGGGCGTCGTAACCGATGACGACCGGACCGGTCGCCCCGGTCTCGCGCAGGTACGCCGCCAGCCCGGCCGCGGCCCGGGTGACGACGACGCGGTTCATCCGGTTCGGGCCGGCGCCGATCGCACCCCGCAGGCCGGCGGTACCGAACTCCAGCGTGCCCGCGAACCGGTCGGCCAGGTCGGTCGGGTCGCCGCCCGCCTCGACCGCGGCCACGACCCGGGAGAGCTCGTCCCGGGTACGGGGGTCGGGGTCCTCGGCGATCCAGGCGCGGGCGGACGCGAGCAGTGCGGGAACGTCGGTGTTCGTCACCGGGCCACCCTACGAGGGCGGTCCGGCGACCGGGTCAGGCGTCGATCGAGGACATGTCGCCGTACCGGGCGCCGACCACCGCGTCGCGGGGCACCGCCTCCTCCAGGCGGCGCAGG
Organism: Nocardioides ureilyticus; assembly: GCF_051280745.1. Lineage (NCBI taxonomy): Bacteria > Bacillati > Actinomycetota > Actinomycetes > Propionibacteriales > Nocardioidaceae > Nocardioides > Nocardioides ureilyticus. The sequence continues at coordinate 76,765 of NZ_JBNCOG010000011.1, forward strand.
TCGTCCCCGGTGAGCGCGACGTCGACCGCGCCGACGTTCTCCTCCAGGTACCGCACCCGCTTCGTGCCCGGGATCGGTGCCACGTCGTCCCCCTGGGCGAGCACCCAGGCCAGGGCGAGCTGGCCGGGCGTGCAGTCCTTCTCCGCCGCGATCTCCCGCACCCGGTCCACGAGACGGAGGTTGGCGCGCAGGCCCTCGCCGTTGAGCCGCGGGAAGTACGGCGTACGGCGCGAGTCGCCCTCGGCGAGGGACTCCTCGGACGTGATGGCGCCGGTGAGGATGCCGCGGCCGAGCGGGGAGTAGGGGACCAGGCCGATCCCGAGCTCGCGCAGCGTCGGGAGGATCTCGTCCTCGATGTCGCGGGTGAACAGCGAGTACTCCGACTGCAGCGCGGTGACGGGGTGGGTGGCGTGGGCGCGGCGGATCGTGGCGGCCGACGCCTCGGAGAGGCCGAGGTGGCGCACCTTGCCGGCCTCGACCAGCTCGGCCATCGCACCGACGGTCTCCTCGATCGGGACCGAGCGGTCCACGCGGTGCTGGTAGTAGAGGTCGATGTGGTCGACCCCGAGCCGGGAGAGGGAGGCGTCGCAGGCGGCGCGGACGTACTCCGGTCGACCGTTGATGCCCACCCGCGTGCCGTCGGGACGCCGTTCGTTGCCGAACTTCGTCGCCAGCTGGACCTCGTCGCGGCGGCCCGCGATCGCCGCGCCGACCAGCCGCTCGTTGGTGAAGGGGCCGTACATGTCGGCGGTGTCGAGGAAGGTCACGCCCAGGTCGAGCGCGCGGTGGATGGTCTCGGTCGCCGTCTGCTCGTCCGCGGTGCCGTAGAACTCCGACATCCCCATGCAGCCGAGGCCGAGTGCGGAGACGGTGAGCGGCGAGGCGGTGCCGAGGGTGCGCTGCTGCGTCACGGTAGAGGTCATGTCCCTAGCAAAGACCTCCCCTCCAAGCGCCGACGGTTCCTAGCCGAACTTCCTCAACCAGCCGCGCGGTGGGTGGTGAGCGTCGAGCGGTGGCTGGTTCGGTCAGGGCCGGTCGAGGGCGGGGCGCTCGAAGGTGGCGGTCGCGTACGGTCCGCCGACGTGCGCGGCGTCCCAGTCGTCCTCGGGGGAGGGTGGGATCCGGTCCGCCCACGCCTCGGCGTCGTCCTGCGGCTCGTACCCCAGGGCGCGCCCGGGCTCGAGGTCCCACCAGGCGCGGGTGTTCGCGGAGATGCCGTAGAGGACGGCGAAGCCGGGTGCCGTCGCGGTGAGCGAGGCCTCCACCATCCGCACGCAGTCGTCGTGCGAGAGCCAGGTCGAGAGGTGCCGGACGGTCTCCGGCTCCGGGAGGAAGGAGCCGATCCGGCAGGCGACGGCGTCGATGCCGTACCGGTCGGTGTAGAGACCCATCAGGGCCTCGGCCGCGACCTTCGAGACGCCGTAGAAGGTGTCGGGGCGGGGGTAGGCGTCGACGCCGACCAGGTCACGGCGCGGCGTGCGGCCGACGGCGTGGTTGGAGGAGGCGTAGACCAGGCGCCGCACGTCGTGGGCGACCATGGCGTCGAGCAGCGCGGCGGTCGTGACCACGTGGGACTCCAGGGAGTCCGGCAGGCTCGCCTCGCCCGGGTGGCCGGCGAGGTGGACCACCGCGTCGACGGGCTGCTCGGCGAGGACCGCGTCCACCGCGTCGGCGTCGGCGCAGTCCAGGGTGTACCAGGGCCCGTCCTCACCCGAGGGCTGCGGCAGCCGGTCGACGCCGACCACCTCGTGCCCGCGGTCGGCGAGCCCCACGGCGACGACCCGTCCGATGCTGCCGGCGGCCCCGGTGAGCAGGACCTTCATGCGCGGGTGCCGGAGGCGTCAGGTGCGGCGAAGGGCATCGATGTCGTCTCCGAGCTCGGTGAAGAGGTCCTGGTTCAGCCGGAACGCTACCTTCACCTCCTCGACGACCCGCGCGACCTCCGTCGGCGCGAGCGTCAGGGAGTCGAGCCGCGCGCGGTAGGCGTCCTTGTAGGGCTTCGGCTTCGGGATCGCCGGGAAGGCGTAGAACGCCGTGCCGGCGCCGCCGAGCCCGAACGTCCGGTCCAGCGTGCGGCCGATGGCCTGGCCGCCGGAGAGGTCGCCCAGGTAGCGCGTGTAGTGGTGGGCGACGAGGGCGCCGCCCCAGGGTGCAGACTCCAGCCGGGCGCGGTACGCCGTGGCGGCGGGCGACTCCTCGGGCGCGAGCTCGTGCGGTGCGCCGGGGGCCCAGTGGTCGAGGTCGGCGTCGATCGCGGCCAGGCGCTCCAGTGCGGGGTCGTGGACGGCCGCCACCAGTGGGTCGTCGGCACGGTCGCGGACGACCGTCTCCATCGCGGCGTAGACGACGCGGAGCCGCCGCAGGTAGGCGGCGTACCCCTGCTCGGAGATGCGGCCGTCGAGCAGCTCGGCCATGAAGACCGAGCCCTCCGCCGCCTCGTGCTCGGCGCGGGAGCCCTCGCGCATCGCGACGGAGAGGGCGGGGGTGGTCGTGGCGTCGAGCACGGTCATCAGGGTTCTCCGGGTGGTGTGGGGGAGCGGCGCCAAGCAGCTGGGCACCATGCAACTGCCTTCTGGACAGCCTGTCAAAAAGATGTCGACAACCTGTCGACACGAGCCGAATTGTAGGTAAGGCTTGCCTAACTATGCGCTACTGTCCACCCGTGCGTCCGAGTCACCGCCCCGTAGCGGCCCTCCTCCCTGCCGTCCTCGCGGCCGCCCTGCTCGCCGGTTGCGGCATCACGACGGGCGAGCGCGCCGTCGGCGCGGACACCGCGACGCGGTCCCCGACGACGCCGCCCCCGCTCGCCGAGGTCGAGCCGCTGGCCGACGCCCGGGACTGGCGGGGCGAGGTCGTCGTGGAGGCCGACGACGCGGTCGACCCGGTCGCGGAGGCGCCGCGGCAGGAGCTGCCGGTCACCCTGACCGACGCACAGGGCACGCGGGTCACCGTGGCGGACGCGAGCCGGGTGCTGGCCCTGGACGTGCACGGCACGCTGGCGCGGACGGTGGCCGAGCTCGGCCTCGCCGACCGTCTCGTCGGGCGCGACATCTCCACGCAGGCCGAGGGACTGCGCGAGCTGCCCCTGGTCACCCAGGGTGGCCACGACCTCTCCGCCGAGGCGATCCTCGAGCTCGACCCGACGCTGCTCATCACCGACACCTCGCTCGGGCCCTGGGACGTCGTCCTGCAGGTGCGCGACGCGGGCATCCCGGTCGTCGTGCTCGACCCTCACCGCGGGCTGGACAACGTCGGTGCCCTGGTCCGGGGCGTCGCCGAGGCGCTGGGCGTGCCCGACGAGGGTGAGGAGCTCGTCCGGCGCACGCAGGCCGAGGTCGCGGACGTGACGGCCCGGATCGCCGAGGTGGCGCCGGCCGACGAGCGCGAGCGGCTGCGGATGGTCTTCCTCTACGTCCGGGGGCAGTCCGGGGTCTACTACATGTTCGGCGAGGGCTCCGGGGCCGACTCCCTCATCGAGGCCGTCGGCGGCTATGACGTGGCCGAGGAGATCGGCTGGAGCGGGATGAAGCCGCTCACCGACGAGGGCCTGGTCGCCGCCCAGCCCGACCTGGTCCTGATGATGACCGGCGGGCTCGACTCGGCCGGCGGCGTCGACGGCCTGCTGGAGCGGCTGCCCGCGCTCGCCGAGACGCCCGCCGGTCGCAACCGGCGGTTCGTGGCCATGGACGACGCCGCGATCCTGGGCTTCGGCCCGGCCACGGCGGCGGTCCTCGACGCGCTCGCCGTGGCGACGTACGCGCCGGGAGCCGTGTCGTGACCGCGGTGGTACCGGCCCCGACGGGGGCGCGGCTCGGCCTGCGCGCATCGGCCACCCGGCTCGGTCTGCTCGGTGGGCTCGCCGTGGCGCTCGCGGGGGCCCTCGTCCTCGGCGCCGGCCACGGGCAGCTCGACGTCCCGCCGTCGGAGGTCGTCGGGGCGGTCCTGCACCGGCTCGGCCTCGAGTGGGGGCCGCTGCCCGCGCACCCGCAGGGCGAGAGCACCCTGTGGCAGGTCCGGTTCCCGCGCGTGGTCATGGCGGCGCTCGCCGGCTCGGCGCTCGCCACCGCCGGGGCGCTGATGCAGGGGGTCTTCGGCAACCCCCTCGCCGAGCCCGGTGTCGTGGGCGTCTCCTCCGGCGCCGCCCTCGGCGCGGCCACGGTGATCGTGCTCGGCCTCGCGTTCGCCGGCACGTGGACGGTCGCGGCCTGCGCCTTCCTCGGCGGCCTCGTCGCCACGCTCCTCGTCTACCTCATGTCGCGCGACGGAGGACGCACCGAGGTCGTGACGCTCGTGCTCACCGGCATCGCGCTGAACGCCGTCGCGGGCGCCGGCCTCGCCTTCCTGATGTTCCTCGGCGACACCCAGTCCCGCGAGGAGATCGTCTTCTGGCAGCTCGGCAGCCTCAACGGCTCCCGCTGGGAGCAGGTCTCCGTCGTCGCGCCGCTCGCGCTCGGCGGCATCCTCGCCGCCCTCCTCCTCGCCCCGCGGCTCGACCTGCTCGCCCTCGGCGACCGGGCCGCGCGCCACGTCGGCGTCGACGTCGAGCGGCTCCGTCTCGGGGTGATCGTGGTGGTCGCCCTGCTCACCGCCGCGGCCGTCGCGTTCTGCGGGATCATCGCGTTCGTCGGGCTCGTCGTGCCGCACCTGGTCCGGCTCGTCGCGGGGCCCGGCCACCGGCTGCTGGTGCCCGCGAGCGCGCTCGGCGGAGCGGTGCTCCTCGTGCTCGCCGACCTGTGGGCGCGGACCGCCATCGCCTACGCCGACCTGCCGATCGGGATGCTCACCTCGCTGGTGGGCGGACCGTTCTTCTTCTGGCTGCTGCGCCGCGCCCGTCGTACGGCGGGGGGCTGGGCGTGACGGGCGCGGGCGTGACGGGCGTGGGCGTGGCCAGCGGGTCCACGGCCGCGCTCGTCGCCCGCGGCCTCACCGTCGAGCTCGGCGGTGCGGCCGTCCTCACGGACGTGGACCTCGACGTCCGAGCGGGGGAGCTGCTCGCCCTGGTCGGTCCGAACGGGGCCGGGAAGTCCACCCTGCTCGGCGTCCTCTCCGGCGACGTCGTGCCGGCGACGGGAGTGCTGGAGGTGGCCGGCCGCCCGGTCGCCGACCACTCCGCCCGGGAGCTCGCCCGCCTCCGGGCGGTGCAGCTGCAGAAGCAGGGCCTGGCCTTCGGCTTCCGGGTCGCCGACGTCGTCCGGATGGGGCGCTCGCCGTGGCACCGCTCGGTCCGGGCCGCCGACGACGACCGGGTGGTGGGCGCGGCGATGGTCCGCGCCGACGTCTCGCCCCTGGCCGAGCGCCTCTTCCCGACCCTCTCCGGCGGCGAGCAGGCACGGACGTCCTTCGCGCGGCTGCTGGCCCAGGAGACGCCGGTGCTGCTGCTCGACGAGCCGACGGCCGCGCTCGACATCCGTCACCAGGAGGCCCTCCTGCGGGTGGTGCGGCAGGAGGTCGCGGCCGGCGCGGCGGCCGTCGTCGTCCTGCACGACCTCTCGCTCGCCGCGGCGTACGCCGACCGGGTCTGCGTGCTCGCCGGCGGGCGGGTCCGCGCGATCGGCACCCCGGCCGACGTGCTCACCGGCGAGCTGCTCAGCGACGTCTACGCCCACCCGGTGGAGGTGCTCGACCACGCCGGCCACCTGGTCGTCGTCCCGGTGCGCGACCCGCGACCGGGTCCGACCGCCGTTCCCGCTACCGAGGAGGTCCCGTGCTCCGGCTGATCCCCGCCCTGCTGCTCGCCGCCACCGGCGTGCTGGTCGTCCCCGCTGCGCCTGCCCACGCGGCGGCCGGCGTGAGCGTCACCAACCCGGCCGGCGCCCCCGTCGTCGACCCGACCTACGCCACCACCCTCACCGTCTCGGGCACGGGCTTCCAGTCGGTGCGGGGCGGCCACGGCGGGATCTACGTCTTCTTCGGCGCTGTGGGCGAGGGCTGGCGCCCGAGCCAGGGCGGGGCCACGGGCGAGGACTACTGGTACGTCCCGGACAGCGAGGCGCGCGACAACCAGGGCTTCCAGAAGTTCGTGGCCTTCCCCGGCTCGGACACCGCCGGCTCCGCCAACGGCGGCACCATGTCGCCCACCGGCGCCTGGTCGACGACCCTGGTGGTGCCCGGGGCGACCTTCCGTGCCTACGACCGCGACGACGAGGTCCGCACCATCGACTGCCGCAGGCTCACCTGCGGCATCATCACCGTCGGCGCCCACGGCGTCGACAACGCTGCGAACGAGACGTTCACCCCCGTGCGCGTCGCCCCGCTCGGGGCCGGCGCGGCCGCCGGGCCGACCGCGGGCCCGGCGGCGACCGCAGCGCCCACGACCGGCGCGGCGGACCCGTCGACCGGCGGCTCGACGGACGACGCGACGGACGACGCGACGGACGACGCGACGGACGACGGGACAGGGGGCTCGACGGACGCGCCGGCCGACGCGCGGACGCCGGCCGGTCCAGGCTCCGACCCCGCCGCCACGCTCGAGGTGGACCGCGCCTCGGCCGCCGCCGGCAACGTCCTGCCGTTCACCGCCACCGGGCTGCCTCCGGGTCGGCAGGTGACCGTGGTGCTCGACGACGGCGCAGCCGGGGCCGGGCCCTTCCTCGTCGGCGCCGACGGTGGCATCGCCGGGTTGCTCGCGCTCCCGGACGCGACCGAGGCCGGCACCCACGAGCTGCGGGTGCACGGGGTCGAGGGCGCACCGTCCGTGCGGTTCGCCGTCACGACCGCGGCGCCGCGGCCGGTCGCCGTCCGCAGCGCCGGCCGCACGGCGGGCGAACGGGCGGGGCTCGTCTTCGCCGGTGCCTCCGGACTGGTGCTCCTCGTGGCGGTGGCCCGTCGGACCGTCCGGCGGGGGGTGCGCCGTGCGGCGTGACCTGGTGGTCGGCCTGGTCGCCGGCGCCGCCGCCCTGCTCCTCGGCGGCGCGGTCGCCGGGCCCGCGGGTGCTGTCGACGTCGCCGAACCCACCGCCGAACCCACCGCCGAACCCACCGCCGAACCCACCGCCGACACCTCGGTGCCGGTCGACACCGCGGTCCTGCGGTGGGGCATCAACGCCGAGTCCAGCAACCGCGCGCACGCGCCGGGCACGTACAACTTCCTCTCCGCAGGCCTGGTGCCCGACCCGGGCCGCGGCGGCTCCACCATTCCCCGGTCGCAGTGGCGTCAGCGGGCGGGCGCCGTGCGGATCCAGAAGTGGGACGGGGCCCGCTGGCGAGGAGCGACGTGGGCGGGCCTGTCGACCGATGCCGCAGGGAAGCCGCTGGGCCCGCCGGCGAGCGGCACGACCAGTGGTCTCCGCTTCGCCATCGCCGGTGGTGAGGGCCGCATCGACCCGGCCAGCGGGACCGCGCACGTCGAGTGGGACGGCGACCTCACGGTCCTCTACTACTCCGGGATGTCGATGTTCCACGTCTCCGACCCGGTCCTGGAGGTGGCCGACGGGCGGGGCACCCTCACCGCCACCGTCCGCGGGTACGCCTCCTCGCCCGACGACCCCTCGTCGTGGGCGCCGGTGCCGCCGCAGGTGGTCACGCTCGCCGACCTGCCGGAGGTCGAGGTGTCCGAGTCCGGCGGGTCGACCGCCCGCCCGGCGTACCGCGGGGTGGTCGTGGACACTCCCGGCCAGGTCACCGACGGGGAGTGGGCCGGCTCCTTCCCGCCGTCCTTCGTCCGGTACATGCACCGGCTCGGGACCGCGGCGTTCTGGTTCTCCAGCGGCTCCTCGACCGACCGGCTCAAGGTGCCGTCCATGCTCTCGGTGGCCTACCACGCGGGGGCCGGCGGCGACGCCTCCCCGGACCCCGCGCCGGACGCCGGCGCGGGCGGGAACCCGCCGGTGGTCGCCAACCCGGTGGTCGCCCCGCCGGCTGCTCCGGCGGCCACGCCGGCCCCGGCCGTCCCGGTGGTCACGACGCCTCCACCGCCGGCCTCGCGTCCGCGCGTGTCCCACCGGGCCGCGCCGCCTGTTGCGGAGCCGCCCGCGCTCGCCCCGGGTGCCACCGTGCCCGCCAGCGTCCAGCTCGTCGCGACGGGCTCGACCGGGGCCTCCGCGCCGGTCGACGCCGACCGCTGGCTGGCCTCCTGGTGGCTGGCCTCCTGGTGGCTGGCCTCCTGGTGGTTGGGCGGCGCCCTCCTGCTCGCCGCAGCACTCGTGCTGCTGCTCCCCGATCCCCGACGCGACCGCGTCGCCCGAGAGAAGAGGAACAGATGAACCGTCCCACCCGATGGGTCGCCGCCGCGGCAGCGACCGTGACCGCCGCCTCCGGCCTCGCCGTGGTGGCCGGCGGCGCCCCGGCCCAGGCCGCGTCCGCGCCGGCCCTCACCTGGGAGGTCTCCCAGCAGTTCGACGACCACCTGTCGGACCACGTGCTCACCGACGGCGCCACCGAGGCCGCCGACGGCGTGGTGACGTTCCCGGCCGGTGTGGGGACGGTCGACGCGTCGACCGGCGTGGCTTCGGTGACCTTCGACGGGTCCGTGTCCGGCTCCTTCGGTCTCCTGGGCACCACCTTCTACACGGTCACGATCGCCGACCCGACGGTCACCGTCGACCGGCAGGGCGAGGGCGTCGTGACCGCCGTGGTCTCCGCCTCGAACGTCGCGGCCCGCGGCAACCCCGCCGAGGAGACCGCGCCCACGCGGGTGACCGTCACGACCTTCGACGCCTCTCCGTGGACCTTCGCCGGCGGCCTCGGCAGCACGACCGCGACGCCGGACTGGGCCGGTGTGCTGGCGCCCGGCGCCGCCTCTGCGGCGCTCGGCATCCCCGCGGACCAGCCGGTCGACGGTCGGTCCTGGCACCCCGACTTCCTCGCGCAGCTGACCTCCGGGGTGCGCGCGCACTTCTATGCGTCCGGGTCCGGCAGCGACGCGAAGAAGGCGCCCGCACCCTTCACCGCCCAGGCGTCGGAGGCCGGCTCGCAGGCAGGGCCGTCGCTCACGTACGAGACGACGGCGTCCTCCGCCGACCGGGGGCTGACGCTGCGCGCCTCGGGCACCGGGTTCCGGGCGGTCACCAACCCCGGCGACGCCGGTGTCTACGTCGGTCTGGCTCCCGCCGGCGGGCTGCCCGACACCGACTCCCAGGACGACCAGGGCGCCTTCGCGGCCGCGGCCTGGGTGACCCCGGCGCAGATGCCCGACGGATCCTTCACCGTCTCGCTCACCGCACCCGCGGAGAAGCTGGAGCGCGGCACGGCGTACGCGCTCTACACCTGGCAGGCGCACACCCACTCCAACACCACCCAGGACACCGAGACGCCGGTCCGGATCGACTGGGCCACCCTCGCGCCGGCGAAGGTCGCTCCCACCTCCACCGTGCGGTGGACGAAGAAGCCGACCACCCACCGGAGCGGCAAGCTGCAGGCAGTCTACTCCGGTGACCACGGCGACGTCACGGGGAAGGTGAAGGTGAGGGTCGTCCGCAACGGGAGGCCGGTCGTCACCAGGACCCGCGCCCTCGTGGACGGCCGAGCGAAGGTCACGGTGCCGAAGCTCCGGAAGGGCAGCTACCGGGTGCGGGCTGTCTACCGGGGGTCCGACACGTACCTGCGCACGGCGGACAACCTCCGGCTGCGGATCAAGCGGTAGTCGTGGCCGGGCCCGTGGCGCCGACCGCGCGGAGCACGAACGCCTCGATCGTGCCCGCAGGGAGGTGCCGCGGGCCCAGGCACGCGTGGACCAGCGCCACGGTGCCGTGGACGTCCTCCACCACGAACCGGCCGGCGGCCGCGCCGTCCACGACGATCGCGCGCAGGACCTCCTCGACGGCCAGCACGTGAGCCCGGATCTGCTGGCGGGCGTCCGGCGACAGGGACGCCACCACCCGTGGGCCCGTGAGCTCGACGTGGAGCTCGTCGCCGGCGGCCAGGTGGTGGCGCACGTAGGTGCGCAGCTGCTCGGCGGGGTCGCTGGTGTCCCCGAGCGCGGCGCGCAACCGCTCGACGTACCGCTCGGTCTCGTGGCTGGCGAAGCCCACGACGACCGCGGCCTTGTCCGGGAAGTGGTGGTAGATCGTGGTGCGGCCCAGCCCGGCGCGCTCGGCGAGCGCGGCCATGGAGACGGCGTCGTAGCCGCGCTCGCCGACGAGCTCGGCGAAGGCGTCGAAGATCCGGCGCCGGAGGGCGGCCCGGTGCTCCTCCAGCGAGCCGGCGCTGATGCGGGGCACGCCGGAAGGCTAGCCGCCGGCGGGCAGCGGCGCGGTGAGCATCGCGGTGGCCATCTGCACGAGGTTGCAGATGAACCGCTCGGTGGGCAGCTCGTCGCGGCCCCGGGGAGGCAGCTCGCCGGCCCGCGCCCGATCAGCGATCGAGCGCATGATGAACGCCACCAGGAGGGCCAGCCGCTCCCGCTCGAGGGCCTCGTCCATGCCCAGCGGGACGAGCCGGCTCCGCAACAGGTCGAAGAGCTCGTAGCCACCCGTGCGCGCCAGGGCGGCCTCCACCTCCGGTCCCAGCGGCGTGATGTCCTGCTGGACGAGCTCGCCGACGATGACGATGTAGCAGCGTCCCCGCCATCCGGACTCGGCCATCTCGGTCACCGGCCGCACGATCGCCTCGATCACCGAGGCGACGTCGTCGTCGGGTCGTTCCGCGGCCACCGCGAGCAGCTCGAGCTCGCGCCGGCCGAGCTCGTCGGCGTGCCGCTCGAGGACGGCGGTCAGCATGCCCTCGCGGCTGCCGAAGTGGTAGTGCACCGCTCCACGGTTGCGCTGCCCGGCCTGACGGGTGATCTCGAGCAGCGAGGCCGCGTGGATCCCGTGCTCGGCGAAGGCGCGCGCTGCCGCGTCGATGAGCGCCTTCCGGGTGTCGTCGGCTGCGTGGGGCATGTCAGATCCTCGGGACGATCCGGCCGAGGAGCTCGCCCATGCGCGAGGCCGCGGCGCGACCGGCGTCGAGGACCTCCTCGTGGTTGAGCGGCTCGCCGCTGATCCCCGCCGCCAGGTTCGTCACCAGGCTGATGCCGAGCACCTCCATGCCCGCCTCACGGGCAGCGATCGCCTCCAGTGTGGTGCTCATGCCCACCAGGTGGCCACCGATGGCCCGGGCCATGCCGATCTCGGCCGGCGTCTCGTAGTGCGGTCCGGGGAACTGGACGTAGACGCCCTCGTCGAGCGTGGGGTCCACCTCACGGCACAGCGCCCGGAGCCGGCCCGAGTAGAGGTCGGTGAGGTCGACGAAGGTCGGCCCGACGATGGGGGAGCGGCCGGTCAGGTTGATGTGGTCGGAGATCAGCACCGGGGTCCCCGGCGTCCAGCCCTCCTTGAGGCCGCCGCAGCCGTTGGTGAGGACGACCGTCGAGCAGCCGGCGGCGGCCGCCGTGCGGACGCCGTGCACGACCGCGGCCACGCCGCGGCCCTCGTAGTAGTGCGTGCGGGAGAGGAAGGCGAGCACGTGCTTGCTCTGTCCTGTCGAAGGGTCGCCGACCCGGAGCGAGCGGATCCGTCCGGAGTGGCCGGCGACCGCCGCGGCGGTGAAGCCCGGCAGGTCCGTGGTGGCGATCTCCGCGGTGACCTCACCGAGCGCGTCGACGGCGGGCAGCCAGCCCGAGCCGAGCACCAGCGCCAGGTCGTGGCGCTCCACGCCGGTGCGGTCCGCGAGGACCCCGGCCGCCTCCTGGGCGAGCGCGTAGGGGTCGGAAGGCTGCTCGTGGTTCACAGGGGCCGAGCCTACGTCGGCCGCGGCTGCGGTGCCCGCGGGGGCTCGCCCCTGTGTCATCCCCGCGTCACCTGTGCATCACCCGCGCGTCGGTGCGACGACGCCTGGTGGTCGGGCGTCCGTGGGTTCTGGTCGCCGCGGGGCGGTGGTCAGAGACCGGTCGAGCGGCACGGGCGGCGGCGCAGCGCCGCGACGTAGTCGGCGGGTGCGTCCGCCGCCTCGGCCGCATCTGCCAGCACGCCGAGGTACGAGGCGGAGGGCAGGCCGCCCTCGTAGGCGTCGAGGACGTAGGTCCACACCACGACCTCGCCGTCCATGGTCGAGACCCGCACCTTCGTCTTCCGGTAGAGGCCCGAGTCGGCCGCCTCCCACCCGTCGAGCTGCTGCTCGTCCTCGCGGGTGACGTCGTAGACCGCGACGAAGACCTGCTCGAGGGGGTCCTGCACGATCGTCGACAGCGCGCCGTCCCAGCCGTGCTCCTCGCCACCGAAGGTCAGCCGCCAGCCGGTCAGCCAGCCGGTGGTCCGCATCGGCGAGTGCGGGCACCGCTCGCCCATCCGGGCGGGATCGAGGTTGGTCCCGTAGGCGGCGTAGAGCGTCATCGGGGTCCCTGCGGCGGTGCGAGCGCAGCGAGCAGCGGCGTGGGGTGAAGCGTCACGAGGGCAGGGTAGTGCCGGTCCGCTGCCCCAGTTGGGGTGGCCCGTGCGACGGAACTAGGCTGGCCGTCGTGAGCTCACACTTCGATGTCCTCGTCCTCGGTGCCGGTCCCGGTGGCTACGTCGCAGCGATCCGCGCCGCACAGCTCGGCAAGTCGGTCGCGGTGGTGGAGGAGAAGTACTGGGGCGGCGTCTGCCTGAACGTCGGGTGCATCCCGTCCAAGGCGCTGCTCAAGAACGCCGAGCTGGCCCACGTGCTGGCGCACGAGAAGGAGAAGTTCGGGATCGAGGGCGACGCCACCATGGCGTTCGGACCCACCCACAAGCGCAGCCGCCAGGTCTCCGCGGGCATCGTCAAGGGCGTCCACTTCCTCATGAAGAAGAACAAGATCACCGAGATCGACGGCTGGGGCACGCTGACCTCCGCCACCTCGATCGACGTGGCCAAGGACGGCGAGACCACCTCCTACACCTTCGACCACCTCATCGTCGCCACCGGCGCGCAGACCCGGCTGATCCCCGGGACCGAGCTCTCCGAGCGGGTCGTGACCTACGAGGAGCAGATCCTCACCGACGAGCTGCCCGGCTCCATCGTCATCGCCGGCTCGGGCGCCATCGGCGTCGAGTTCGCCTACGTGATGAAGAACTTCGGCGTCGACGTGACGATCGTGGAGTTCCTCGACCGGATGGTCCCCACCGAGGACGCCGACGTCTCCAAGGAGCTGCTGAAGCACTACAAGAAGCTCGGCGTCAAGGTGCTGCTCTCCACCAAGGTCGAGAGCATCGACGACTCCGGCGACAAGGTGAAGGTCACCGTCTCCAAGGACGGCGAGCAGCAGGTGCTCGAGGCCGACAAGGTGCTGCAGGCGATCGGCTTCCAGCCGCGCACCGAGGGGTACGGCCTCGACGCGATCGGTGTCGAGCTGACCGAGCGCGGGGCGATCGCGGTCGACGGCCGCGGGCGGACCAACGTCGAGAACGTCTACGCCATCGGCGACGTCACGGGCAAGATGATGCTGGCCCACGCCGCCGAGGCGATGGGCATCGTGGCGGCCGAGACGATCGCGGGTGCGGAGACGATGGAGATCGACTTCGACATGATCCCGCGGGCGACGTACTGCCAGCCCCAGATCGGCTCCTTCGGCTACAGCGAGCAGCAGGCCAAGGAGAAGGGCTACGACGTCAAGACGGCGACCTTCCCGTTCTCGGCCAACGGCAAGGCGCAGGGCCTCGGCGACGCGGTCGGCTTCGTCAAGATCGTCGCCGACGCCGAGCACAACGAGATCCTCGGCGCCCACATGATCGGCCCCGACGTCACCGAGCAGCTGCCGGCGCTCACCCTGGCCCAGCAGTGGGACCTGACGGCCGACGAGGTCGCCCGCAACATCTTCGCCCACCCGACGCTGTCGGAGGCCGTGAAGGAAGCGGTGCACGGCATCGCCGGCCACATGATCAACTTCTGAGTCGAGCAGCCGCGCGCGAGGAACGAGCGGGCGGTGTGGCTCGACCAGGTCGAGCCGCCGGCGCGACTGAGGAACGAAGTCGCGGTCCGGCGAGTCGAGACCCAGTGACCTGAGAGGAGCAGTCGCCGTGAGCACCGATCGCGTCGTCATCGTCGGAGGAGGGCCCGGCGGCTACGAGGCGGCCCACGTGGCCGCCCAGCTGGGGGCACGCGTCACGGTCGTCGACCGGGACGGCGTGGGCGGCTCGGCCGTCCTCACCGACTGTGTGCCGAGCAAGACCCTCATCGCGACCGCGGAGGTGATGAGCGACCTTTCGGGCGCCGCCGAGCTCGGCGTGGTCTTCCAGGACGACGAGGGCGACGCGGCGACGTCCATCCGGGTCGACCTGGCCCGGGTGAACCAGCGGGTCAAGCAGCTCGCGGCCGACCAGTCCGAGGACATCGCCCGGCGGCTGGCCAAGGACGGCGTCGACGTGGTCGAGGCGGTCGGTCGGCTCGACGGACCCGGGCGCGTCGTGGCCCGGGCCGCGGACGGCTCCGAGCAGGTCATCGAGGGCGACGCCGTGCTGGTCGCCACCGGCGCGGCGCCTCGCACGCTGCCGACGGCCCAGCCCGACGGGGAGCGGATCCTCACCTGGGAGCAGGTCTACGACCTCACCGAGGTGCCCACCGAGCTGGTGGTCGTGGGCTCCGGCGTCACCGGCGCCGAGTTCGCGAGTGCCTACCTCAACCTCGGCATCCCGGTCACGCTGGTCTCGTCGCGCGACCGGGTGCTGCCCGGTGAGGACGCCGACGCGGCCGCGGTGCTCGAGGACGTGCTCCGCCGACGCGGCATGACGGTGCTCTCGAAGTCCCGCATGGAGTCGGTCACCCGGCACGGTGACACGGTGCGGGTCGCGCTCACCGACGGCCGGACCGTCGAGGCCTCGCACTGCATCCTCGCCCTCGGCTCGGTGCCCAACACCGCTGGGATGGGCCTGGAGGAGGCCGGCGTCATCCTCAAGGACAGCGGCTTCGTCAACGTCGACCGGGTCTCGCGCACCTCCGCCCGGGGCGTGTACGCCGCCGGCGACTGCACCGGCGTGCTGATGCTGGCCTCGGTGGCCGCGATGCAGGGGCGGATCGCGATGTGGCACTTCCTCGGCGACACCGTGCACCCGCTGGACCTGAAGAAGGTCTCCTCGAACGTCTTCACCGCCCCGGAGATCGCCACCGTGGGCTGGTCGCAGGAGGCCGTGGACGCCGGCGAGATGCAGGCCGAGGTCGTCATGCTCCCGCTCTCGGGCAACCCGCGGGCCAAGATGCAGGGCGTCCGGGACGGCTTCGTGAAGCTGCTGTGCCGGCCCGGCACGGGCATCGTCGTCGGTGGCGTGGTCGTCGGCCCGAGGGCCAGCGAGCTGATCCACCCGGTGTCGGTGGCGGTGGCGGAGTCGCTCACCGCCGACCAGCTCGCCCAGGCGTTCACGGTGTACCCGTCGATGTCCGGCTCGCTGGCCGAGGCGGCGCGGCGGCTCCACCGCTTCTGACCACCGCTTCTGACCACCGCTTCTGACCACCGTTGAGTCGGGACCCCTGACCGTTCAGTCGGGGGTTTCGACGGTTCAATCGGCCGATTGAACGGTCACAGGTCCCGATTCGACCGTCACAGGTCCCGATTCGACCGTCACAGGTCCCGACTCGTCAGGCGGGGGAGGCGAGCAGAGCCTCCATGCGGGTGACCTCCGCTGCCTGGCCGGCCTCGACGTCCTGCGCCAGCTCGCCCACGCGCAGGCTGGTGCCGTGCCGGCGGACGTCGGCGGCCATCGCGACGGCGCCGAGGTGGTGCTCGATCATCCCCTCGAGGAAGAGCCGGTCGAAGCCGGCACCTCGGGCCTGCTCGAGCGCCTGCAGCTGCTCGGGCCCGAGCATGCCGACCATGCCCCGGTGACCGTGCTCCGCGTGGTCGTACTGCCGCGGGTCCTCGCCCGGCTGCGGCACGTCGACGCCGCGGGCGCGCAGCCAGGACGCCATGACGAGGATCTCGGGCGCCTGCGCCGCCTCGATGCGCCCGGCGAGGGCACGCACCCGAGGATCCGCGGCGCGGGCCGGCGCGAGCGCGGCCAGGTCGAGGGCCTGACGGTGGTGGACGAGCATCATCTGCACGAAGGCCAGGTCGTCGTGGTTCCAGCGCTCCTCGGGCAGCACCACTGCGGTGGACGACGGCTCGCCCGGTCCTCCCGGCTGCACCTCGACCACCTCGGCCGACGGCGCGTCGGCCGCCGCCGTAGCCGCCGTCGCCGCTGGGGCGGCCGGGTCGGGCGTGGAGTAGGACCCCGCGGTCGACGAGCACCCGACGAGAGGGGCGAGCAGCGCACAGACCACCCATCCGCGCCGCGTGCTCATGCGCCAAGGAGACCACAATCCGGCGTAACCTACGGGTCGGAGCCGGGTTGCACCGGTCACTGCTCCCTCGGAAGGCAACCCCCGTGCGCTACCTGCGTCCCGCTCGTACCACCCTCGCCGCCACGGCGGCAGCCACCCTCCTCGCCTCCGGGCTGGTGCTCGGGCAGGGCGCGGCGAGCGGCGAGGTCGTGCCGACGACCTGCTCGCCGACGGAGGCCCGGCGGCTCGCCTCGGCGGGCGACAACTTCGCCGACGGGTGCCACCTGCCCGGCCAGCTCCTCGCCCGCATGGACGGCGTGACCGCGGCCGCGGCGTCGGGCGAGGTCGACCGATCGCCGGACATGCGGCTGGTCGGCTCGGTCCCTCCGGCCGGGTCGTTCGCCGAGGAGGGCGCCTACGGCACCGATCTCGCCTTCCGCGGGCGTCACGCCTTCGGCGGCAACTACCTCGGCTTCACCGTCTACGACATCAAGCGGCCCGGCAAGCCGCGCCGGGTGGCGCAGGTCGTCTGTCCCGGGGCCCAGAACGACGTGTCCGTGCACGGCCGGCTCCTGGTGCTCTCGGTCGACTCCAGCCGCAGCGACGACTCCTGCCGCAGCCAGGCGCAGCCGGCCTCGGAGAAGTCCAGCTGGGAGGGCATCCGGGTCTTCGACATCTCCCGTCCGGCCCGACCTCGGTACGTCGCCGCGGTCGAGACCGCGTGCGGGTCGCACACCCACACCCTGGCGCCGTCCGACAACGGCCGGAACGTCTTCGTCTACGTCTCCTCCTACGGCCCGGCCTCGGACCAGCCCGACTGCCGCCCGCCGCACGACAGCATCAGCGTCGTGAAGATCCCCGTCGCACGGCCGGCCCGGGCGAGGGTGGTCGCGACGCCGGTGCTGTTCCCGGACGGCGGCAACGCCGGCACGACCGCCCCGCTGGGCTCGAGCGAGACGACCGGCTGCCACGACGTCACGGCGTACCCGGCCAAGGACCTCGCCGCCGGGGCCTGCATGGGTGACGGCGTCCTGCTCGACATCAGCCGGCGGGCCCGCCCTCGGGTGATCGACCGGGTGCAGGACCAGCAGAACTTCGCGTTCTGGCACTCCGCCACCTTCAACAACGCCGGCACCAAGCTCGTCTTCACCGACGAGCTCGGCGGCGGCTCCGCCCCGACCTGCAACCCGCTGCTCGGCCCGACGCGCGGGGCCAACGGCATCTACGACATCGTCGGCCGCCAGCTCGTCTTCCGCAGCTACTACAAGATGCCGCGCGCCCAAGACCTCACCGAGAACTGCGTGGCCCACAACGGCTCCCTCGTGCCCGTGGAGGGCCGCGACATCATGGTGCAGGCGTGGTACCAGGGCGGCACCTCGGTCTTCGACTTCACCGACTCGGCGAACCCCGTCGAGATCGCCCACTTCGACCGAGGCGCGATCAGCGACACCGAGCTGGTGCTCGGTGGATCGTGGTCGTCGTACTGGTACAACGGGCGCGTCTACAGCCACGACATCACGCGCGGGCTCGAGGTCTTTCGCGTCGACGACCCGCTCGTCGCCTCCGCACGCAAGGTCCGGATGCGGGCCTTCAACGCCCAGTCGCAGCCGCACTACCGGCACTGACGCGAACTACAGCACTGTAGTTCAACGATCAACCTTGCGGCGCCCTGTGACAGGTGGTGCCATTGGTGCATGCGCCTGCTCCGGACCGTGGCGGCGTGCGCCCTCGTGGTCCCGGTGCTCACCGGGGTGTCCGCAGGCGCCGCCTCCGCCAGCACCTCGACCGACCGCTGGCGCGTCGCCCGCGCCGACACCGTGACCATCACCGGCCGCGGCTACGGCCACGGCCACGGGATGTCGCAGTACGGCGCCGAGGGCGCGGCGCGCCAGGGCCTGAGCCACCGCCGGATCGTGAAGTTCTACTACCCGGGCACCCGGTGGGGCGTGAGCAAGGGGCGGGTGACCGTCCAGATCTCGGCCGACACCACCGACGACGTCGAGGTGCTCCCGCGCACCCGGCTCGGCATCACCGACCTCACCACCGGCGAGCGCACCCTGCTCCCGGACAACGGCGCGAAGCGGTGGCGGATCAAGCGCGCCCCCGACGGTGACCTGCGCGTCTCGTACCACGCCCGCAAGTGGCGCGGCTGGCGCGACCTGGCGGGGGAGGGCGAGTTCTACGCCGGTGGTGCGCCGATCACGCTCGTGACACCGAGCGGGCTGCGCCCCTACCGCGGCCGGCTCCGGGCAGCGGTCGTGCCCGGCGGCGTGGACACGGTCAACGACCTCACCCTCGAGAGCTACCTCAAGGGCGTGGTGCCGCTCGAGATCCCCGCGACCTGGAGCCCGGCCGCCGTGCGCGCACAGGCGGTCGCGGCCCGGACCTACGCCTCCCACGAGCGAGCGCACCCGCGCTCGACGGACTACCAGCTCTGCGACACGACGTCGTGCCAGGTCTACGGCGGGTACGCCGCCGAGCACCCGGCCTCCAACGCCGCCGTCGACGCCACCCGGCGTCAGATCCTCACCGTGGACGGACGGGCGGCGTTCACCCAGTTCGCCTCGAGCAGCGGCGGCTGGACCTCGGCCGGCTCGGTGCCCTACCTGACGGCGCAGGAGGACCCCTACGACGGCTGGGCCGGCAACCCCGTCCACACCTGGACGACCGAGGTCGAGACCGCCCGCCTCGAGCGGACCTGGCCCGGCGTCGGCAGGTTGCAGCGGATCGAGGTCGTGGCTCGGGACGGGAACGGCCAGTGGGGCGGCCGGGTGCGGACCCTGCGGCTCACCGGCTCGAGCGGCACCGTGACGGTGTCGGGCGACGCCTTCCGCTCAGCGCTCGGACTGCGGTCGACGTACCTCACCTTCAAGCCGGCCGCCGGCTGAGGTCCCCGCCGGTCCCTGGGGCGGGACCCCGGGCCGCCCGCAGGAGCAGCACGCCGTTCGTGGCGACGAGCAGGACACCGATCACCGCCACGGCCAAACCCTGCTCACGGAGCGTGATCGCCACGACCAGCGCGACCGACCCGATGAGGAGGACGGCGGCGCTGCCCAGGGCGCCCCGGCCGCCGGCCGAGGCGCTGCGGGCGCCCAGCCGGACGAGCAGCGCCGCAACGGCCCCGGCGGCGCCGAGCGCCGTGAGGAGCACGAAGAGCGGGCGGTCCGAGGTGCTGTCGGCGGCCGCGACCGCACCGACGGCGGCCACGGCCGCGTGGCCGGCCGCCGACGCCAGCGCGGCGCGGCCGGTGGCGGTGCGGACCGGGTCACGGGTCTCCGGCATCAGCCGATGACCGCGGCCGGCCAGCCCTGCGCGCCGAAGTCCCCGGTCTCGGACGCGACCTGGGAGAACACGTCCTGGGCACTGCTCGCCGCGCCACGCAGGTTGAGGATGGCCGCCGAGATGGCGGCGATGGCGGCGGCCGCGCCGGTGAGGACGGTCGGCGGCACCGCGGGGAGCCCCAGGATGCTGATCGCCTCGCCCGTGGCGGTGACGATCGCGACCACGAGGATGGCGATCGCGGCGATCACGGCGCCGAAGAAGATGTAGAGCGCGGTGGCCAGGCTGCTCAGCGCCGGGCCCATCGGCGCCGT
The DNA here is from genome assembly GCF_051280745.1 of Nocardioides ureilyticus. NCBI lineage: Bacteria > Bacillati > Actinomycetota > Actinomycetes > Propionibacteriales > Nocardioidaceae > Nocardioides > Nocardioides ureilyticus. The sequence continues at coordinate 96,483 of NZ_JBNCOG010000011.1, forward strand.
GAGCTTGCTCTGCACCGCGGTGAGCGCCTTCTGCTGCGCCGAGAGGGCGAAGGCGTACCGGTCGGCGGCGCGACCCTTCCACTGGTAGTCCACCTCGCTCTGCGACCGGTCGGCCTCGGTGGCGCGCGCCGCGACCGGGCCGCCGACGCCGACCCAGTCGTCCGCGGCGGCGTTGAGGTCCCACGGCGCCCCGATGTAGGAGACGAACTCCCCGACCTTGTCCCAGAACTGGCCCATCTTCTCCATCGCCACGTCCCAGAGCGCCATGAACTTGTCCACGGCCCAGCCGAGGCCCCACGGGACCCAGTCGACGCGAGCGCCCGACCGCGTCGAGCACCGCGTCGGTGATCTCCCGACCGAGGTTCGCGGGGTGGGCCTTGGGCAGCCACCGCTGGTCGAGCTCGACGTCGAGCAGCTCGCCGCCCGAGCTGACGGTCGCTCGGGCGTGCCCCGAACGGCTCCGGCCCTGGTGCCGGACCGAGGCGTGGTCGTCGAGGAGCCGGTTGGCCTCGTCGAGGCCCTCCCGGACGTCGGCGAGCATCTGCTCCACGAGCGCGCCGGCCGCGCTCGGGTCTCGCCGGCGGCCGCGAGCCGGTCCCGGAAGGCGTCGACGAAGAGCGAACCGTGGCGACCGGGCCGCGCGCGTGGTGCGGGGCCGTCGGCTGCCTCGGCCACCGCCGCGGCGTACGCCTCCAGGCGGGCGGTCCTGGCTCCGGCGAAAGCCTCGAGCACGGCGCCGGGCAGCCTGGCGCCGGTCAGGCGACGGTCCCAGGTGAAGCCGACCTGGACGGCCCGGAGCCGGCCGTCCGCGTCGAGGTGGACCACCACCTCGCCGGTGGCGTCGGCGCCCTCGACCGGCCCGACCGCTTGCTGTGCGCCGGCCGTCTGCTGCAACAGGACGTCGCTCTGCTCACGCAGGACCGCGAGATCCTCGACGTGGTCGGGCACCGTGCCTCCTCCGGTGGTGCGCGGCCGGCGCCGTGCTGTCTCGTGCTGCCTTCGTGCTGCCCAGGGGACCAGCGCCTGAAACCCGCGGATCGTGCCTCAGTTCCTCGCACCCAGGAGCGGGCGGAGCGCGAGGCCGGCGAGGAGCGCCCAGAAGGCGGAGCCGACGCCGAGGACGGTGACCCCGGAGGCCGCGACCAGGAAGCAGACGGCGGCGGCCTCGCGACCGTCCTCCTCGGCGAGCGCGCCGGACAGCGAGGAGGCCAGGGTGCCGACGAGCGCCAGCCCGGCGGCGGCCTGCACGATGTCGCCGGGCGCCGCCACCACGACCGCGGTGAGCGCCGACGCGCCGGCCGCGAGGACGAGGTAGGTGCCCGAGGCGCTGACGCTCGCCAGCCATCGACGGGACCGCTCCGGCCCGGCCAGCGGGCCGGCCGCCATCGCGGCGGTGATCGCGGCCAGGTTGACGGCGTGGCCGCCGAACGGCGCCGCGACCAGGGTCCCGACGCCCGTGACGCCCATCGCCTCGCGCCACGGCACGGCGTACCCGTGGCCGGTCATCACCGCGACGCCGGGGACGTTCTGGGAAGCCATGGTGACCACGTAGAGCGGTACGGCGATCGAGACGACCGCGGGCAGGGTCCACGCCGGCGTGGTCCACGCGAGGGTGGGGGCGAGCTCGGCCACGTCCACCGCGTCGCCCGCCTCGAGCAGGACGACGAGCAGGGCCACGGCGAGCGAGGCGGGCACCGCCCAGCGCCGGAAGAGGACCTGGCCCACGAGCCACGTCCCGACCACCGGGCCGACCAGTGTGGGGGAGTCGGCGAGGGCGGTGACCGGCGCCAGGCACAGCGGCAGCAGGACGCCGGCGAGCATCGCCCCCGCCAGGGACGCGGGAATCCGGCCCACCACGTCGCCAAGCCACGGGAGCAGCCCGGTGAGGGCGATGAGCAGCGCGCTGACGAGGAACGCGCCGACGGCGGCCGGCCAGCCACCCTCGACCACGCCGGTCGTCACCAGGAGCGCCGCGCCCGGCGTGGACCAGGCCAGGGTCAGCGGGGTGCGGTGCCGGACGCTGAGCCACAGCATCGCCAGCGCCTGCGTGACGCAGAGCGCGACCAGCCCCGACGCGGCCTCGGCCGGGGACGCCCCGACGGCCGCGAGACCGGCGAGGACGACGACGAAGGAGCTGCTGAACCCGACGACCGCAGCGACGACACCGGCGACGACGGGGACGCTCGTCGCCCCCGACGTGCCGGACGCCCCGGCTGTGCTCGTGCTCAGGCGAGCACCAGCACCAGGTCGCCGCCCTCGACGGCCTGGGTGCCGCCCAGGGCGATCCGCTCGACCCGGCCGGCGACCGGCGCGGTGATGGAGGCCTCCATCTTCATCGCCTCGATCGTCGCCACCGTGTCACCCGCCGCCACCTGGTCGCCCTCGGCGACCACCACGGTCACCACGCCCTGGAACGGCGCGGCGACGTGGCCGGGGCGGCCGGTGTCGGCACGCTCCGCGGCGGCCACCTCCGAGGCGACGGACCGGTCGCGCACCGAGACCGGCCTGAGCTGGCCGTTCACGGTCGCCATGACGGTGCGGAAGCCGCGCTCGTCGGGCTCGCTGATCGCCTGGAGACCCAGGATCAACCGGATCCCCTCGGCCAGCTCGACCTGGTGCTCCTCGCCGGGCTGCAGGCCGTAGAGGTACTCCACGGTGGGGATGACCGAGACATCGCCGTACCGCTCGCGCAGCTCGAGGAACTCCCGGGTCGGCCCGGGGAAGAGCAGCTCGTTGAGCGCCCGGCGCCGCGTGTCGCCGGCGGTGGCGAGCGTGCTGCGCTGCTCCTCGGTCAGGTCCTCGTCCGGGGCCTGCCAGGTGCGTCCGGCCAGCGCCTTGGTGCGGAACGGCTCGGGCCAGCCGCCCGGCGGGTCGCCGAGCTCGCCGTTGAGGAAGCCGATGACCGAGTCGGGGATGTCGAACCGGCCCGGGTCGTCGGCGAACTCGGCGGGGTCGACGCCCTGGCCGACCAGCGAGAGGGCCAGGTCGCCCACCACCTTCGAGGACGGCGTCACCTTGACGACGTTGCCCAGGATGTCGTTGGCCGCCGCGTAGGTGTCCTCGACCTGCTCGAACTTCTCGCCGAGGCCCAGCGCGATGGCCTGCTGGCGGAGGTTGGAGAGCTGCCCGCCGGGGATCTCGTGGCGGTAGACCCGGCCGGTCGGGGCCGGCAGGCCGGACTCGAACGGCGCGTAGACCCGGCGGACGGCCTCCCAGTAGGGCTCGAGCGCGTTGACGGCCGCCAGGGACAGCCCCGTCTCCCGTCCGGAGTGGTCGGTCGCCGCCACCAGCGCCGACAACGGCGGCTGCGACGTCGTCCCCGCCATCGAGGCGGTCGCGGCGTCGACGGCGTCGACACCTGCCTCGATCGCCGCGGTCAGGGTGGCGAGCTGGCCACCGGTGGTGTCGTGGGTGTGCAGGTGGACCGGCAGGTCGAACCGGTCGCGCAGCGCGGTGACCAGGGTGCGCGCGGCGGGGGCGCGCAGCAGCCCCGCCATGTCCTTGATCGCGAGCACGTGCGCGCCGGCCTCCACGATCCGCTCGGCGAGGCGCAGGTAGTAGTCGAGGGTGTAGAGCCGCTCGCCAGGGTCGGAGAGGTCGCCGGTGTAGCACAGCGCGACCTCGGCGACGGTCGTGCCGGTCGCGCGCACCGCCTCGATCGCGGGGCGCATCTGCTCGACGTCGTTGAGGGCGTCGAAGATGCGGAAGACGTCGATGCCGGTGGCGGCCGCCTCCTGCACGAAGGCGTCGGTCACCGCGGTCGGGTACGGCGTGTACCCGACGGTGTTGCGGCCTCGGAGGAGCATCTGCAGGCAGACGTTCGGGACGGCCTCCCGCAGCGCCGCCAGCCGCTCCCACGGGTCCTCGCCCAGGAAGCGCAGCGCCACGTCGTACGTCGCGCCGCCCCACGCCTCGAGCGACCACAGCTGCGGCGTCGTACGGGCGACGTGCGGCGCGACCGCGAGCATGTCGCACGTGCGCACGCGGGTGGCCAGCAGCGACTGGTGGGCGTCACGGAAGGTGGTGTCGGTGACCGCGACGCCGATCTGCTCGCGCAGCAGCCGCGCGAACCCCTCCGGCCCCTCGCTGAGCAGCAGCTGGCGGGAGCCGTCGGGTGCGGGGGCGTCGAGGTCGGTCGCCGGCAGCTTGCTCGCGGGGACCACCGAGACCGGAGCCCGGCCGTGCGGCTGGTTGACGGTCACGTCGGCGAGGTAGGCCAGCAGCTTGCTGCTGCGGTCACCGCTGCCGCGTGCCTTGAGCAGCTGCGGGTGGGTCTCGATGAACGACGTGGTCACCCGGCCGGAGGCGAAGTCGGGGTCGTCCAGCACCGCCTGCAGGAAGGGGATGTTGGTGGACACGCCGCGGATGCGGAACTCCGCCACTGCGCGGCGGGCCTTCTCGACGGCCTTCTCGAAGGTGCGGCCGCGGCAGGTCAGCTTGGCGAGCATGGAGTCGAAGTGGGCGGAGACCTCCGCACCGGTGTAGACGGTGCCGCCGTCGAGGCGGATGCCGCCGCCGCCGGGGGAGCGGTACGTCGTGATGACGCCGGTGTCGGGCCGGAACCCGTTGGCGGGGTCCTCGGTGGTGATCCGGCACTGCAGCGCCGCCCCGCGCAGCACGATGCCCTCCTGCGAGAGGCCGAGGTCGGCGAGGGTCTCCCCGGCCGCGATCCGCATCTGGGACTGCACCAGGTCGACGTCGGTGACCTCCTCGGTCACGGTGTGCTCGACCTGGATGCGCGGGTTCATCTCGATGAAGACGTAGTTGCCCTGGGGGTCGAGCAGGAACTCCACGGTGCCGGCGTTGCGGTAGCCGATCTCCCGGGCGAACCGCACCGCGTCGGCGCAGATCCGGTCCCGCAGCTCCGGGTCCAGGTTCGGCGCGGGCGCGATCTCGACGACCTTCTGGTGACGCCGCTGCACCGAGCAGTCGCGCTCGAAGAGGTGGATCACGTTGCCCTCGCCGTCGGCGAGGATCTGCACCTCGATGTGGCGCGGGTCGACCACGGCCTGCTCGATGAAGACCGTCGGGTCGCCGAAGGCGGCCTCGCCCTCGCGCATGCAGGTCTCCACGGCCTCGCGGAGGTCCCCGGGCCGCTCGACGCGCCGCATGCCGCGGCCGCCGCCGCCGGCGACGGCCTTGACGAACAGCGGGTACGGCAGTGCCTCGGCCGAGGCGACGAGCGCGTCGACGTCGGTCGACGGCTCGACGCTGGCCAGCGTCGGCACGCCCGCCGCCTTGGCCGCCGCGATCGCGCGCGCCTTGTTGCCGGTGAGCTCGAGCACCTCCGAGCTGGGCCCGATGAAGGTGATCCCGGCCTCCGCGCAGGCCTCGGCCAGCGCCGGGTTCTCCGAGAGGAAGCCGTAGCCCGGGTAGACGGCGTCGGCGCCGGCCCGCACCGCCGTGTCGACGATCGCCTGCGGGTCGAGGTAGGCGCGGACGGGGTGTCCGCGCTCGCCGATCTCGTAGGCCTCGTCGGCCTTCAACCGGTGCTCGGACCACCGGTCCTCGTAGGGGAACACCGCGACCGTGCGCGCGCCGACCTCGTAGGCCGCGCGGAAGGCACGGACCGCGATCTCGCCGCGGTTGGCCACCAGCACCTTGGAGAACATGGCCGACAGGCTAGGGGGCGGCCGGTGCCTTCGCTGCGGCGATCCTCACGGCGAGACGGCCGAGGGCTCGAGGAACTGCTCGACCAGGCCGGGGACCGCCTCGGCGGCCAGGGTGGTGCCCTGCTCCTCGGGTACGTCCAGGACGGTCACCGACTGGCGTCCGCCGGCGGTGGTGGCGACGAGCGTCGCCAGGCCGGTGCGGCGCTGGAACCAGGTGGCGCGGAAGGTCCAGCCGATGACGTCGCCGGTGGCCAGCACGTCACGGCGGCGGTAGAGGCTGCCGGAGCGGCTGACGACGTACCCGTCGACGAGCCGGTGCCCCAGCGCGCGGACCCGGTCGAACGCGAGCAGCGCAGCGGCGACGGGCAGCGCGCACGCGCCGACCCACCACCACGGTGACCGGGTGACGGCGACCACGGCGAAGGCGCCGGCGCCGAGGAGCGCGGGCCCCAGCGCCCGGGTCCAGCGCCGCCGCGACGCCGCACGGCCGTGGCGGACGAGCGGTGCGTCGACCGGACCGCTGACGCCGAGCACGGATCGGGCGACCTCCGCGACCACGGCCCGGGGCGCGGGCGGGACCAGCGCGGGGTCCTGCTGGCCGTCCAGCCCGGTGGCGATCGCCGAGAGCCGGCCGCCCCCGGCGGCGCGCAGCCCGAGCGGCTCCCCGAGGGTCACGCCGGAGAGGCGCTCGTCGTCGATGCTGGTCTCCCGGGTGGTCAGCAGCCCACGGCGCAGGTGCCAGGCGCGGTCCCGGTGCACGAGCGTGAAGCCCCAGTTGGCGACGAGGTAACCGCCCACCGCCAGCGCCGAGGTCGCCAGCGCCAGCGCCAGCACCGCCACGAGCGCGGCGAGCGGCACCGAGAGCCCCGCGACGCGGTCGCCCCACGAGGACAGGTCGTCGTCGTCGACCCGCAGCCGGCCGAAGCCGTCGGCGAGCTGCGTGAGGACACCGACCAGGGCGGCGGTGATCGCGAGACCGGTCGAGGTCAGGGGTGCGAACCGGGCCCACGTCGGGTCCAGGACGACCACCGGGGCGGCGGGCGGGGCCTCCTCGGCGGACGGCGCGGCGGCGGGCGCCGCACGGAGGAGCTGGACGCGGAGGGCCTGGGCGCGGGCCACGGGAAGACCGTCGAGGTCGAGCCGCTCGTCGTCGCTGGTCGAGGTCGTGCCGGTGCCGATCCGCACGGTGACCAGCCCGAGCAGCCGGTGGACCACCGAGGCGGTCAGGTCGACGGTCCGGACCCGGTCGACGGAGGCGGTGAGGACGTGCCGTGCCAGCAGCCCACGCCGCAGCTCGATCCGGCCGTCGCCGATCCGGTAGCGGGTCGTGAGGTACTTCAGCACGCCGAGGACGACGGGGACGAGCAGCCCGAGGGCCTGCCAGCCGCGTCCGCCGGAGGCGGTGCCCGCCACGAGGAGCCCGAGCAGCACCGGCAGGAACTTGATCGTCTCCTGGACCGGCTGGACCAGGAGCATCCGGCGGTCCAGCCGCTGCCACTGCGCCTGTGGCGCCTCCGGCGGCTGCGGCGGGTCCTCCTGCGGCTCTCCGTCCGCTGCTGGGGTGCCCGGTCCGCTCACGTGGCGTCCCCCTCGACGGCGTCCGCCTTGACCGTGAGCTCGGCCACCAGGGCGCGGGCGCGCTCGCGGTCGAGGCCGTCGATGGTGAGGGCGCCGGCGGCGGACGCGGTGGTCACCGTGACGGTCGCGAGGCCGAAGAGCCGTGCGATCGCCCCTTCGGCGTGGTCGACGGTCTGGATGCGCGACATCGGCGCGATCCGGCGCTCGCGCGCCCACCAGCCGGTCTGGGTGTAGACCGCCGAGTCGGTCACCTCCCAGCGGTGCACGACGTAGCGCCACTGCGGCACGACGAGCACCCACGCCGCGACCGCGGCGACGAACGCCGCGACCATCCACCAGCGCACGTCGACCGCGTCGACGGCCAGGCCGACGAGGAGCAGCACGACGAGCGTCACGCCGCCCTCCACGAGCGCGGTCACCTGCCACATCAGCCGGGCTCGAGGGCTCACCCGGTGGGCAGGGTCACGCAGGAGCGGGGTGGTCACGGAGCCACGCTAGCCAGGGGACCGGCGGCCCGTCCGCACGGGCCCCGTCGCGCCACCCGGCCTCAGCCGCTGGTGACCCAGGGGCCGAACCGACGCTTGCCCGGCGCGTGGTCGACCGGCGTGCCGGGGTAGTCGTTCGCGGTCACCAGGTTGACCCGCAGGCGGTCGGGGTAGCCCAGGCACCCCCGGGGGACGACGAGCCGCATCCGCTGCGCGTCCCAGTCGATGTCGTTGCCGGCCCGGCACACGACCTCACCCTGGGCGCCCGCCCAGCCGTCGGCGCGCAGGACCCGCCACTCCTCCACCTCGGTGCCGGTCGAGACGACCCACTCCGGGCCGGGGGAGGAGGCGTCGGTGTCGACGTTGAACCGGTAGACGTCGGCGAGGCCGCTGTCCTCGGCGTGGACCACAGCCAGGCGGAGCGCCCTCGGTGCGTGCTTGACCCGCACCTTCGTGACGTCGCCGGAGGTGAACTGGGTCTTCGCGTCGCCGGCCGGGTCCTTGATGGCGTCGACGGCGGCGCCGGCCGGCGCCGCCGTCGTGGCGGCCAGCACCCCACCGAGGAGTGCCGCCGCGGCGGTCGTTGCTGCACGGGTCATGGTCATGTGGTGTTGACGCCCGGCGGCCTCGAAAGGTTGCGTCAGCCCTTGACCTCGCAGATGACCGCGCCGTTGGTGACGGTCGCGCCCACCTCGGCCTGCAGGCCGGTGACGGTGCCGGCCTTGTGGGCCTTGAGGGGCTGCTCCATCTTCATTGCCTCGATGACGACCACGGTGTCGCCCTCGGCGACCTCCTGGCCCTCCTCGACGACGACCTTGACGACGGTGCCCTGCATCGGGCTGGTGACCGCGTCGCCGCTGGCGGCGGCGCCGCTGCCGCCGCCCTTCTTGCGCTTCGGCTTCTTCGCGCCGCCGGCACCACCGGCGGCGGCGATGCCGCCGAGGCCGCCGGGCAGGACGACCTCCAGACGCTTGCCGCCGACCTCGACCACCACGCTCTGGCGCTCCTCGGCCTCCTCGGCCTCGGCGACGTCCCCGGAGTAGGGCTCGATCTGGTTGTCGAACTCGGTCTCGATCCACTGGGTGTAGACGTCGAAGGAGCCCTCGCCGGACGGGTTCGAGGCACCGACGTACGCCGGGTCGGACACGACCGCGCGGTGGAAGGGGATGACCGTCGGCATGCCGTCGACCACGAACTCCGCCAGCGCCCGTCGCGAGCGCTCGAGCGCCTGCGTGCGGTCGCGGCCGGTGACGATGAGCTTGGCGATGAGGGAGTCGAACGAGCCGGGGATGGTCTCGCCGTTCTCGTAGCCGCCGTCGAGGCGCACGCCGGGGCCGCTCGGCGGGCTCCACGCGGACAGGGTGCCGGGGGCGGGCATGAAGTTGCGGCCGCCGTCCTCGGCGTTGATGCGGAACTCGATGGAGTGGCCGCGGATCTCCGGGTCGTCGTACCCGAGCTCCTCACCGGCGGCGATGCGGAACATCTCGCGGACGAGGTCGATGCCGGTGACCTCCTCGGAGACGCAGTGCTCGACCTGCAGCCGGGTGTTGACCTCGAGGAAGGAGATGGTGCCGTCCTGGGCGACCAGGAACTCACAGGTGCCGGCCCCGTAGTAGCCGGCCTCCTTGAGGATGCGCTTGGAGGACTCGTAGAGCTCGCTCAGCTGCTCGTCGGTCAGGAACGGCGCGGGCGCCTCCTCGACCAGCTTCTGGTTGCGGCGCTGCAGCGAGCAGTCCCGGGTGGAGACGACCACGACGTTGCCGTGCTGGTCGGCCAGGCACTGGGTCTCGACGTGGCGCGGCTTGTCGAGGAACTTCTCCACGAGGCACTCACCGCGGCCGAAGGCGGTGACCGCCTCGCGGACCGCGGACTCGTAGGCGTCGGGGATCTCCTCGAGGGTGCGCGCCACCTTGAGGCCACGGCCGCCGCCGCCGAAGACCGCCTTGATGGCGACCGGCAGCCCGTTGGCCTTGGCGAACTCGACGACCTCGTCGGCGTCCTTGACCGGGTCCTTGGTGCCCGGCGCCAGCGGGGCCTTCGCCTTGTCGGCGATGTGCTTGGCCTTGGCCTTGTCGCCGAGGGCCTCGATCGCCGCCGGCGGCGGGCCGATCCAGGTGAGCCCGGCGTCGATGACCGCCTGGGCGAAGTCGGCGTTCTCGGCCAGGAAGCCGTAGCCGGGGTGGACCGAGTCCGCGCCGGCCTTCTCCGCCACCGCGATGATCTTGGCGATGTCGAGGTAGGAGTCGGCCGGCGTCGCGCCGCCGAGCGAGTGCGCCTCGTCGGCGAGGCGCACGTGCATCGCGTCGCGGTCGGGCTCGGCGTAGACGGCGACGCTGCCGATGCCGGCGTCGCGGCAGGCGCGGATGACGCGCACTGCGATCTCGCCGCGATTCGCGATGAGGACCTTCGTGAGGGGCTTGCTCTCCGGCACCGTGCGCACTCCTGGTGGTCGTGACAGTCGTACTGACAGAACGCCGGGCAGGCTATCGCCCCGCGAAGCGGACCGACCGGGTGGTCCCGACCGCGAGACGCCGGGACCCGGCTCGACGGCCCCGGAGTGGTTAACAACCGTTAACCACTCCGGCTAGCATCGCGCCATGACGTCGTTCGAGCTGTCGCGAGAGCACGAGGAGTTCCGCCGGAGCGTCCGGGAGTTCGCGGAGGCGGAGATCGCGCCCCATGCCGCGGCGTGGGACCGCGAGCACCACTTCCCTGTGGACGTGGTGCGGCGGATGGGGCAGCTCGGCCTCTTCGGCCTCACCGCGCCGGAGGAGTACGGCGGCGCCGGCGAGGACGGGGACTTCACCAGCCTCTGCGTCGCGATCGAGGAGATCGGGCGGGTCGACCAGTCGATGGGGATCACCCTGCAGGCGGCCGTCGGCCTGGGCATCAACCCGATCCTCACCTACGGCACACCCGCGCAGAAGGAGCGCTGGCTCCCGGCCCTGGTCGCCGGCGAGCGGCTCGCCGGCTTCGGCCTCACCGAGCCCGGGGCCGGCTCCGACGCCGGGGCGACCCGCACCCGGGCCGAGCTGGTCGACGACGAGTGGGTGGTCAACGGCGCGAAGCAGTTCATCACCAACTCGGGGTCGTCGATCACCTCGCTCGTGACGGTCACCGCGCGCACCGGGACGCGGGAGGGTGGGAAGCCCGAGATCTCGGCGATCATGGTGCCGGCGGGGACGCCCGGGTTCACCGCGGAGAAGGCCTACGACAAGCTGGGCTGGCACGCCTCGGACACGCACCCGCTGTCCTTCGAGGACGCGCGGGTCCCGGCCGACCACCTGCTCGGCGAGCGGGGTCGTGGTTACGCCCAGTTCCTCGCCACCCTCGACGACGGACGGGTGGCGATCTCGGCGCTCTCGGTCGGCTGCATCCAGGCCTGCCTGGACATGGCGGTGGCCTACGCCGGGGAGCGGCAGACCTTCGGCGGCCCGATCGGCCGCAAGCAGGGCGTGGCGTTCCAGGTCGCCGACCTCGAGGTGATGCTCCACGCCAGCCGGATGCTCACCTACCGGGCCGCGGCGATCAAGGACGCGATGGCCGACGGCGGTGCGTCGTACCGGGAGTTCAAGCAGGCGGCGGCGGTGGCCAAGCTCTACTCGACCGAGTCGGCGGTGACCGCGACCAGGATCGCGACCCAGGTCTTCGGCGGCTACGGGTTCATGGAGGAGTACCCGGTGGCCCGGTTCTACCGCGACGCCAAGGTCCTCGAGGTCGGCGAGGGCACCTCGGAGGTGCAGCGGATGCTCATCGCCCGCGGCCTCGGCCTACCCGTGGAGTGACCGCCCGGGCGGGGATTCGTTAGCCTGAGAGCCATGTCGAACCGGCGCTTCCTCGGTGAGGCCGGTCGGTTCATCGCCGTGGGCGGCGTGGCGACGGTCGTCGCCCTCTTCCTGTTCAACCTGCTCGTGCACGGCTTCAACACCGGCGAGCACGCCCTGCTGCCCGACCAGCCGATCCTGGCCTACGTCATCGCCAACACCGTCGGCATGGTCATCAGCTACCGCGGCAGCCGCACCTGGGCCTTCCGCGACCGTCCGCCGGCACAGGCCGACGGCGGGCGGACGGCGTTCGTCGCCATCAACGTCATCACCATGACGATCCCGGTCGCCTGCCTGTGGTTCAGCCGGAACGTGCTCGGTCTCGACGACCCGGTCTCCGACAACGTCGCCGCGAACGTGATCGGGCTGGTCCTCGGCCTGGTGCTCCGGTTCTACCTCTTCCGGCGGTTCATCTTCCGCAGGCCGATCCACCTCACGCAGATGTACGACCCGGCCGGGCCGCCGCGGCTCCCGGAGCCCGACCACCCCGGGGCGGGGGAGCCGGCCGACCTCGACGGTGTCCAGCTGCCGGGTGGTCCGGTCAGCGAGCCCAGAGACCCGTCCACGAGTGCCCCAGCTCCGCCACGAGGTCCCTCAGCAGCGGGAGGCTGACCCCGACCACGTTGTGGTGGTCGCCCTCGATCCCGGTCACGAAGGCGCCGCCGAGCCCGTCGACGGTGAAGGCGCCCGCGACGTGCAGGGGCTCGCCCGTCGCAACGTACGCCGCCACCTCGTCGTCGCCGACGTCGGCGAAGTGGACGGTCGTGGAGGCCGTCGCGGCGGCGACCCGGCCGCTCGCGGTGTCGCGCAGCGAGTGACCGGTGCGCAGCACCCCGCTGCGTCCGCGCATGGCCCGCCACCGCTCGACCGCCTCCTCGGCGTCGGCCGGCTTCCCGAGCGCCTCGCCGTCGAGCTCGAGCACCGAGTCGCACCCCAGCACCAGCGCGCCGGCGGGGACCTCGGCGCGCCCGGCGACCGCCGCACACTTCAGCTCGGCGAGCTGGAGGGCGAGCTCGGCCGGAGGCACGTCGGTCACCTGGGACTCGTCGACGCCGGAGACGATCACCACCGGGTCGAGGCCGGCGTTGCGCAGGGTCGTCAGGCGGGCGGGGGAGGCGGAGGCGAGCACGAAGGTCGGCACGGTCCCAGCATCGCTCACGCCCGCCCCGGCACAATGACCGCGTGCCGTCCGACGCCGCGTTCGAGCCGCAGCGGCCCCGGCGCCCGCGTCGCGCGGGCCTCGTGGCGGTCGTCGCCGCGACGGCCGCCGTGCTCGTGCTCCTCGCCGTCCTCGCCGCGCGCGGCCTCGAGGTCGGGCCGTTCCAGCCGGGCGCCCAGGAGCGGAACGTCTTCGCCGAGCGGCCGCAGTACGCCGACCCCGGGTCGCGTGCCGCCCAGGCGGCGGCCCAGGCGCGCGCCGACGGCCGGACCGCCGAGGCGGAGGCCTTCGCCGAGCTGGCCTCGGTCCCGGCCGGCATCTGGCTGACGCCGGAGGAGCACCCGCCCGGGGAGGTCGGCGGCTACGTCGCCGAGGTCGTCGAGTCCGCCGACGAAGCCGGACGGGTCCCCGTCCTCGTCGTCTACGGCGTGCCCGACCGTGACTGCACCGGCGGCTTCTCGGCCGGTGGGCTCGACGCCGAGGCGTACCTCCCGTGGGTGCGGGAGGTCGCCACCGCGGCCGGCGGGGCCGACCGGGCCGTGGTGGTGCTCGAGCCGGACGCGCTCGCGGCCGCCGTCGAGTGCGACCGGCGCGAGGAGCGGGTGGCGCTGCTGTCGCAGGCGGTCGACGTCCTCGTCGAGGCCGGCGTGACGACGTACCTGGACGGCGGCCACTCGGGCTGGGTGCCCGCCCGCGAGCTCGCCGAGCTGCTGCGCCAGGTGGGGGTCGACGAGGTGCGCGGATTCGCCACCAACGTCGCGAACTACCAGACCGACGCGGCCGAGGTCGCCTGGGCGGAGCGGCTCAGCCGGCTCACCGGAGGCGCCAGCTACGTCGTCGACAGCGGGCGCAACGGCGTGGGCTCCCCCGAGGACTGGTGCAACCCGCCCGGGCAGGCGCTGGGGCAGCGGCCGGGGTACGTCGACGACGGCACCCGGCTGGACGCGTACCTGTGGATCAAGCCACCCGGCGAGAGCGACGGCGAGTGCAACGGTGGCCCGCCGGCGGGCCAGTTCTGGCCGGAACGCGCCTCCCAGCTGGTGACGGCGGGCTGAGGGACTGCCGGACCGCCGGACTGCGGGACCGAGGGGTCCGCCGTTGCTAGGCTCCTGCTCATGCAGGGGGACGTCTGGACAGCGGTCATCATCGAGGACGACCCCGATGTCCGGGACCTCATCGACATCGTGCTGACCCAGTCCGGGTTCACGACGGTCGTGGCGGAGAACGGCATGGAGGGCGTCGAGGCCGTCCGGGCCCACAACCCGCTCATCACGACGCTGGACGTGAACATGCCCGGCATGGACGGGTTCGCTGCGGCCAAGCGGCTGCGCGAGTTCAGCAACACCTACCTGATCATGATCACCGCGCTCGCCGACGAGATCGACGTCGTGCAGGGCTTCGAGGCCGGTGCGGACGACTACCTCGTCAAGCCGTTCCGGCCCCGCGAGCTGCGCGCCCGCGCCGACTCGATGCTGCGGCGCCCACGGGCCCGGGCCGGCCAGCCCGTCGGGTGGGCCGGGGACGACGACGGCCACGGGCAGGCTCCGAGCGCGCCCGTGCATCGGGAGCCGCCGCGCGAGGAGTCGTGGGCGGCGGTCGCCGCCCGGGAGCTGGCCGCCCACGCACACCTGCGTCCGGTGCGCCACGAGGAGGCTCCTGCGCGCCCCGCTGCCGCGCAGCCGATCCCGCCGCAGCCGGCGCCACCGCAGCAGCCGCAGCCGGTC